>CAZRNH010000025.1:1110-8000 GCA_964601445.1 uncultured Candidatus Saccharibacteria bacterium | reverse complement strand
GTATTTATTAACGGACGAAAAATGAGCGGCGCGCTTCCCTACGCCGCATACAAAAAAGTGATAGAGGAAGAATTGCGGTAATATATGGATGGCGTTTGTCGTGTTTTTATGGATAGTGTATAATAATCTGCAGTGTAAATATTCACCCATTATGGCTATGTACGATACTATCATTATAGGAGGGGGACCGGCGGGATGCGCGGCGGGAATATATGCGGCGCGGAAAAAATTGAAGGCGTTGCTTATCGTGGATGCGTTCGGCGGACAATCCGTCGTGTCGGACGATATTCAAAATTGGGTGGGCGCGAAGTCCATTTCCGGTTTTGACCTTGCCAAAAATCTTGAAGAACATGTCCGCGCGCAGGAGGATATTGAAATAAAAACAGGGGAAAAAGCTGTTACAGTCAAATTGATAGAGGGCGGATTTGAAGTAACCTCCGATAAGGGAACGATGTATCAGGCAAAGACGGTGCTGGTTGCTTCCGGAGGAAGGCGGAGAAAGTTAGGCATTCTCGGTGAAGAAAAATTCAACGGGAAAGGAGTGGCGTATTGTTCCACCTGCGACGCGCCGCTGTTTAAAGGGAAGACGGTTGCGGTAGTGGGGGGCGGCAACGCGGGGCTTGAAGCGGTTGTTGACCTTGTGCCGTACGCGAAAAACATATATCTATTAGAACGGGGAACGCAGTTAAAAGGCGATCCGATTACGCAGGCGGAAATTCGCACGGCGCCATCGGTGACTATTGTTACCAATGCCGAAACAAAGGAAATCATCGGCGATAAATTCATAACAGGAGTGAAATATCTTGACCTTGCAACCAGCGAGGAAAAAATTCTTGAAGTGGGCGGCTTATTCGTGGAAATCGGTTCGGTGCCCAATTCCGAAATGGTGAAAGGGCTCGTGGATATGAATCCGACGGGAGAGATTATCGTAGACCACCGCCATTCATCTTCTTCACAGCCGGGCATATGGGCCGCGGGCGATGTGACCGATGACCCGTACAAACAAAACAATATCTCCGCGGGAGACGCGGTAAAAGCGGTGCTTTCCATTTATGCGTATCTGCAAAAACTAAAAACTTAAATGATGTATGATTAAAGTAGCCATCAACGGTTTCGGAAGAATAGGGAGAATGTTTTTTCGCGCCGCGTTCGTGCGGCCTGAACTGGATATAGTCGCAATAAATGACTTAGGCGATGCAGAAAATCTCGCTTATCTTCTTACGCATGATTCCGTGTATCGTAAATGGGGAAAAGAGGTAAGAGTTGAAGGGTCAGGGTTGAGGGTTGAGGGGAAAGAGGTAAGGTTTATGCAAGAAAAAGATGCGACAAAATTGCCGTGGGGCGAACTGGGCGTTGATGTGGTGGTGGAGTCAACAGGCGCGTTTGAAACATATGAAAAGGCGGCTGTGCATCTTGCCGCAGGCGCCAAGCGAGTAGTGATTTCCGCGCCGGCCAAAGACGAAGACAAAGACGGCGTCGGCAAGACAGTGCTGTTGGGTATAAACGAACAAGAGCTTAAAAATTGCAAAATAAGCTCCAACGGTTCATGCACGACCAATTCTGCGCATCCGGTCATACAGATTCTCCATGACGCCATTGGCATAAAAAAGGCGATGCTTACGACCATTCATTCCTATACCGCAACGCAGAAACTAGTGGACGGCCCCGACAAAGGCGACTGGCGCAGGGGACGCGCCGCGGCGGGTAATATTGTCCCTTCAAGCACCGGCGCCGCCGTCTCGGTAACCCGCGCGATAAAAGAGTTACAAGGGCTTTTTGACGGTATCGCGGTGCGCGTGCCGACCATTGCGGGGTCGCTGTCGGATATTACATTTCTTGCAAAGCGCCGGACAAGCGCGGAAGAAGTAAACGGTATTTTAACGGAAGCGCAGAAAGACGCCCGCTGGCGAGGGATTTTCAAAGCGTCAATCGATGAATTGGTGTCGTCCGACATTATCGGTGAGCCGTACGCATCCATCGCCGATTTGAAATTCACAAAAGTGGTAGACGGCGATTTGGTGAAAGTGCTTGCGTGGTACGATAATGAGATGGGATATACGCATGCGTTAATACAACATATTATTTCAGCGGGCGCATTCATATAAGATATGTTCAATGACACAAATTTTTATGTCTTCATCCTGCTTTTCCTTTTTGCGGTTCTTCTTCTTTTATTTAATTCTTTCATAGAGCGTCCCTTTTACATTGATCTGCTTGTGTGGATTCTCCTTGCGGTGCCGGCATTTGCTTTTGGATATCTTCTCAAATTTCAAAACGCAAACGCGACGCCTTTCTATCTTCTTTTTTCGGCCATTCTTGTTCTGTATGTGCTGGTATTTGTCGTGGTAAGAATATATACTGCGTTTAATAGATAATGCAGGAATCAAATATCACATATCAAAAATGTGGAATAAAAATCTTTACTCCAAATTTTTGGTTTTTGATATTTGGTTTTTGATATTTAAAATATGACTATCTATCTTGGCGCCGATCACGCGGGGTTCAAGCTGAAAGAAAAGGTAAAAATATTTTTACAGGAAAAAGGGTACGACATTGCCGACTTGGGTGCCTACCAAAACCACGACGGCGACGATTATCCCGATTTTATCTTGCCTGTCGCTCGCGCGGTGTCGCATGATCTGGTAGCAGGCAAAGAATCAAGCGGTATTATTTTCGGCGGCTCGGGGCAGGGGGAAGCAATGGCGGCGAATCGCACCGATGGCGTGCGTGCTGTTGTTTTTTACGGAGGGCCGAAGGAAATCGTGAAACTCTCGCGTGAGCACAATAACGCCAATATTCTTTCACTTGGGGCGCGCTTTGTGTCTGACACCGAAGCGCTTGAAGCAGTTGATCTTTGGCTTGCCACCCACTTTACCAATGACGCCCGTCACGCAAGAAGAATAATGAAATTTTAAATGTCTGATATTATTCCCGCAATCATTGCGAAAGATAAGGAAGAATTACAGGAGAAACTTTCCCAAGTGGACGGGCTTGTTTCGTGGGCGCAGATTGATGTGATGGACGGGGTATTTACGCCAACGGCGGGGTGGAATAACCCGCAGGATTTGGACGATATAAAGGCGGGCTTGCATTTAGAAGCGCACTTAATGATTAGTCATCCGGAGGAGAGTATTGACCGATGGCTGTATTCTCCGGTGAGGCGGATTTTACTGCACTACGAATCAACTGCGCATGCGGTTGTGAAAGAACTGCTTGAAAAAATATCAAGCGCGGGGAAACAGGCGGGCATTGTGTTTAAAATAGAAACCCCGCTTTTTGTGCTGGAGGATTTGTTGTTGGATGCCAGATGCCAAGTGTCGGTGGTCCAACTCATGGCTATAGACGAAATCGGTTATTACGGCAACGGATTCAACAGGAAGGTTTTGGAAAGAGTAAGGACTTTGCGCGAAAAACATCCTAATGTTACACTGGCAGTTGACGGGGGAGTTACGCTGGAGAATGCTTCGCTAATTATTGAGGCGGGAGCGGACAGTTTGGTGGTCGGCAGTGCGATTTTTAGAAGCGGCGATGTGCAATCAGCGATTACAAAATTTAAATCCATAATTCTTAATTCTTAATTCTTGATTCTTGATGTTGCTTGCGGCCGGCTCCGGGCATACGGCAGGACCGCTTGGCATGGCGGATATTTTCACCTTGTTTTATTTTCATGCGCTCAAGCATGACCCGAAAAATCCCGAATGGGCGGAACGGGATCGGCTCATTCTTTCCAACGGACATATTTGTCCCGTGTTGTACGCCGCGATGGCGCACGCGGGATATTTTCCAGTGGAAGAATTGAAAACGCTCCGCAAATTCGGCTCGCGCTTGCAGGGGCATCCGCACCGCGAATGGCTTCCCGCTCTTGAGACGAGTTCCGGCCCGCTTGGTTCCGGTCTGTCGCAAGGAGTCGGCATGGCGCTTGCCGACCGAATGGACAACAGCAAAGCATCGGCTAAGTTTTTCTATGTGTTTATGGGAGACGGCGAGCTGGACTGCGGACAGATATGGGAAGCGGCTCTGCTTGCGGGGCGGGAGAAGCTCCATAATGTCATCGGTGTCATAGACCGCAACAACATTCAAATTGACGGTTTTACGGAAGATATCATGCCTCTGGAACCGTTAAAGGAGAAATGGGAGTCGTTCGGCTGGCATGTGCTTGAAATAGACGGGCATAATTTTGAGTCGATCAACGATGCAATCGGCCAGGCGCAAGCGGTATTTGAAAAGCCGAGCGTGATTATCGCGCATACCATTCCCGGCAAAGGCGTTGATTTTACTGAACGGCGCTTTGAATGGCACGGCATCCCGCCCGGCCAGGGCCCCGAAGATGTGGTGAAAAAAGCCCAACAGGGCGCGGCTGCCCTCGAAGAGCTCCGCACGCTGGGAGGAAGAATTAAGAGCGAGCATGAGTAATTGTATTTAAATTAATAATTTATTAAATATATGGAATCAACATCAACTCAGAGCCAAATAAATAAAGGTAGTAAAAAAATAATTCTTCATACGATTGGATATTTTTTCTTTGGAACCATTTGGATTTTTTTCAACGCTATTCCTTCGCTTCCCCTTGGATTATTAGTTGGATTCATAAGGATTTATCAGAGGAAAAAGAACGAAGTCGGATTACGCTGGCATCTGCTCCTCATTGCTTTGGTTCTCGGCGCATTACTGGGTGCCGGAGTTGTTCCCGGAGTATATATCGGTATTTTTAATTTCTCAATTAATACCTAACATGATTTCAGTAAACCTTAACCCAAAATTGTTTGATAAGGATGTGGAACAGGCGCTGATTTTGAAAATGTAACAAGGCTGGTATATTTAATACAATATGAAATATTTTGATGAGAAGATAAATAGAATAATTAGGAATCTGAAGCCGTATAAACCGGAAAAAGTGATTTTGTTCGGTTCTTACGCGTGGGGTCGTCCGACAAAAGACAGCGATATAGATTTGTTTATCGTGAAAAATACCAAAAAAGGCCAGTATCAAAGAATACCGGAAGCACGGTCTTATTTGTATGACATTGACGGAGCTTTTGATATTTTAGTTATGACACCGGCCGAAGTGAAAAAAAAATTAAACGCGGGTGATTTTTTTGTGAGCAATATAATCACTAAAGGTAAGACTCTTTATGAAGCAAAACGGTAAAGTGAAATTAAAAGGAGCGAAGGCGGCGAAAGATTGGTTTCGCATCGGGACCGATGAGTTGAATTTTGCGAAAGCGGGCTTTAAAACCTCCCGAAGTCGGACTTCGGGAGGTTTAACTTCGGGAGGTTTAATTCATTTTGCCATCAGAGAGAAGTATTTAAACAGCAGGATCATTATTGAACGGCCGCCGAAGGCAGAAAAAGCAAGCTGGATTATCACGGCCAAGAGGCCCGCTCATATCCCCGCCGCGAACCATCCCTGGAGAAAATTACTCATTAAAAATCAAGCCACCGAATTTTTAAAAACCAGTCAGATATGACATTTCTAAATCCCTGAAAGCATGACATTTCTATTTCCCGTTGACAAGCGGGAAAATACCATTGACAAGCGCTTTACCTTAGAATAAAATGTAAAGTAGAATCTTAATAAGTAAATCCCCGCACCTAACCAGCGCTTTAGGCATACAATATAATATTTGCAAAAAATATACCGTGCCGATTAGGTGCGGGGATAAAGCAAATATGTCCCAAACAACCATTTCAAGTAAAAATCAAATAACTCTGCCAAAAAGATTATTGGAAGAACTTGGGCTAAAGGCAGGAGCTAAGCTGATCATTCGCCCCAAAGATCACCAGATTATTTTGGAGTTGCGACCAAAAAGTTTGACCCAGTATTATAAAGGTCTTGGTAAGTCCGCATGGAAAAAGATCGGGGGCGGAGAAAAACACCTTAAAAGAGAGCGAGCATCATGGAAGTAGAGAAGTTTAGAAAAGTCGTTTCACGATTTAAGAGGGTCGCACTTGACTCCTCCGTCTTTATTTATTTTTTAGAAGATAATCCAAAGTTCAGCAATCTCGCCGAGGTGATTTTTGAGTTGGCGGAAAAGGGCAGGATATCTATTGTTTCTTCAGTTTTGGTATCCGTGGAAGTTTTAACGGGGTATCGTCGCGCGAAAAATGATGTTGCTGAAGATGAATTTAAACAGATGTTGAAGAATTTTCCCAGTATTGAAATATGCGAGACATCTTATAAACTCGTTGACCATATTGTGAATTTAAGGACAAAATACAGTATGAAAACGCCTGACGCCATACATGTGGCAACCGCCATTGAACATAAAGCCGATGTGTTCGTAACCAACGATCGGCAATTAAAAAAAGTGAAAGAAATTGGTATACTGTGTTTGGGAGATTATGTATAAAATGAGGAAAAATAAATCCCCACACCTAATTGTTGACTTGTGAATTCTTGCTGTTTCAATAATGAGGCGCGGGGATAGAAAGCGAACATGAATGATATTCGCATAAAGAATACAAAACAAAAAATAGTGCTTATTGAGGATGATCGGTATTTGAGCAATGCGCTGCATTTTGAATTACAAAACGCCGGTTTTCAAGTTGCGCTTGCGGGAAATGGACGGGAAGGATTGGAAAAAATAAAATCGGAAAAGCCCGACCTTGTTTTACTTGATTTGTTATTGCCGATGGAAGACGGCTTTAGAATATTGGAAACCATAAAAAAGGATGACGCGGTGAAAAAAATACCCGTTATCATCCTCTCAAATTTAAGCCAAGAATCGGATATTGAAAAAGGAAAAAGGTTGGGGGCGGCGGATTATCTGATCAAATCTTCTCTTTCTATTAAAGAAGTGGTTGAAAAAGTAAAGGGATATCTCGGCCATTTCAACCATGAAGCTGAACAATGAAAAATTAAAAGAACTTTTAGTCCTGCCCGGTTATAT
>CAZRNH010000025.1:0-1100 GCA_964601445.1 uncultured Candidatus Saccharibacteria bacterium | reverse complement strand
GGGTTGTTTTCGCGTCCGCCGCGCAGGAAGCGGAGAAGAAAAAAATTTCTTTGGAGCAGGCGTTAGTGGATAAGGGTCTTATTTCTGAAGAAAATCTCGGCAGGACTATCGCGGAAAGTTTTAATTGTTATTTTGTTGATTTAAAAAAACAAAAAATTAACCCGGAAACTTTACGCATAATTCCAGAGGTGGTGGCTCGATCCCAAGAAATAATTATTTTGGGGAAAACAGACGCCAAAGAAGGGGGGCGGCCGATCATTAAAATAGCGACTCCCCATATTGATAATTATGAATTTTTCAAACTGCTTGAGCGAAAAACAAATTTCGTGCCGGAAGCATATTATACGACTCCGGGCCAAATACAGGAAGCGTTAAAATATTATGAAACGGAAATTCGCGGGCGCATCGGCTACATATTGGAAGATGCAAAGCGAAACCCGCAGAATGACGGCGATGTGGTTAGGTTGGTTAATACATTTCTTGATTATGCGTATGATAATCATGCCTCCGATATTCATATTGAACCGCTTGATGATTGCGTCGCGGTTCGTTTTCGCATTGACGGCATTTTGCATTCGGCAGTAGAGTATCCCAAAGAACTCCATCAAAAAATAGTATTTCGCATCAAGATTATGTCCCATCTGAAAACTGATGAGCACGCTACTCCTCAAGATGGACGGCTTGATTACCGGAAAGGAGGCGTTATTTTTGATGTGCGGGTTTCCATTGTGCCGGTGACTGAAGGGGAAAATGTGGTGATGCGTATTTTAATGAGAACTGCCGAGCGATTGAATCTTGAAAATCTCGGGTTGTCGCCGGAGGGATTGGCAAAATTTAAAACGGCATTTACGAAACCGCACGGCATGATTTTGTCGGTGGGCCCCACCGGATCCGGTAAGACCTCCACCCTCTATTCCATTATGAAGGTCTTAAATAAGCCGGAAGTGAATGTGGTAACCATTGAAGATCCGGTGGAATATGAAATTGAGAGGGTGCGGCATATTCAGGTTAATGCGCAGAAGAATCTTACCTTTAGTTCCGGCTTGCGTTCCATCGTCCGGCAAGATCCGAATATTATTATGGTGGGAGACTGTCTCTTA
>CAZRNH010000024.1:0-8039 GCA_964601445.1 uncultured Candidatus Saccharibacteria bacterium | reverse complement strand
CTTTAATGCCCTCAAACAAATCTTCATTCTTTTTCTGTTTAGAGTATTCTTTCATAAAAAACGAGACAATTGAAGCGACAAGAATACTGAATATCGCAAACCCGAGTGTCATTAAAAAAACTCCCACCATTCTTCCTCCGAATGTGGTCACATCGTAGCTCGGGCTCCCTGTGGTAGCGGCGTAGTTTACCGCCCACCATACCGCATCGGAAAAAGTGCGTATAGTTGCGCTCGGATTTTTGTGCTCAAAAAAAAGAACGAGGTCGGCGCCCAACAACACCATAAGCACGACAAAAATAAAATAATACAGAAAATTCAATCCAAATTTCTTTGCGGCGGAAACCGCCTTATCGGAAAAGAAAACAATCGGAAAACGCAGAATGCGGAATATGCGGAAAACGCCGAACGCAGGCGTAAATACCACTAGCGCATCAAACCAATTTTCCTTCACATATTTCTCTTTATCTTGCGCGGCTGCCGCATGCAAAAAAAATTCCACCGAGAACACAAGCCACAGCATAAGATAATATGCCTCAAAATACACCTGCGTTTGCCGCGGTATCGGCATGGAAAACTCCGCGATAATCATCGGAAGCAAAGGAATGGACAGAATCCACAACAATACATCTATTTTTTTTGCCGCATCAGAGAGCGCGTACTTGGTCGTATTATTCATTCAAAATATATTTTCTTTATTATGTCTCCTTGCTTGATAGCGCGTGCCGTTTCAAACCCCTCTTTCACATATCCGAACACCGCATATTTGCCGTCAAGCGCTTTCTGCGCGCCAAGAGTAATGTAGAACTGCGAGCTTGCGGAGTCGGGATCAGCCGAACGCGCCATGGCAAGCGCGCCGTCCGCGTGCGTCAGCGCGACGGGACATTGCACCTCCTTTCCTTCGTTTATCGCCCCGTCTTGGCATTTGATTTCAAGAGGAATCTGCGTGCCCGATCCGCCGGTGCCGTCGCCTTTCGGGTCGCCTCCTTGTATCACAAAGCCGGGCACTACCCGGTGGAATTTCAAACCGTCATAAAACTTCCGCGATACTAAATCCGTAAAATTCTTTACCGTCTTTGGCGCGTCGTCCGGCTTCAATTCCGCCTTCATAATCCCTTTATCCGTTTCAATAACCACCATTTGTTTTTTGTCCTCCGTCCCGCTTGGCGCCGCGCGCTCGCCTGAAATAAAAAAATATGCGCCCGCCGCCAGAAGCAAAACGAAAGGAAAGATAAATACTCCGATATTGCGTTTCATAAAATTAGTTGTAAGAATAAACAGTGTTGTGTACGCCGCACTCCCCCAAGGTTTCCCCTCTGAAGAACCGTATGTCGCTTTGCTCCGGCGGCAAAGCGCATACTTGGCTCTCGTTCCGATGAGTCGCCCACGGCGACACCAAGCTCATCGGAACTGCGAGACATTCTTCAGAGGGGAAACCTTAATGGAGCGCCCGCCCGCTTAAATGGTTATTTTTATACGCAACGCTGTTCATTCTTACATAATATTATATGCCGATAATCACCTTGTCTCCTTTTTGTATGCCGTGCGTTTTGACAAATCCCGCATTCACTTCCCACACCATATTTCCCTTTGCTGAAGGCGTCAAGAGAACCGGCGCGCCCTGAAACGCAGGCATATTCTCTGATATATCAACTACGACATCGCCGTCAATCCATATCACATCAAGCCCAAACCGCATATCTTTATTCCAAAATGAGTATGCGCCCTTTTCTTCAAATACAAACAACATACCATCACCCTCCGCCAAACTTTCCCGCCCCGAAAGCCCTTGCGTTTTTTTTGCCGCCGAACGCGCCACCTCCGCCCGCGCCTCCGCGTTGTTTATGTTCACCCGCACCCACGCGCCGTCTTCCAAAATAATTTTCGTCTCGCGCGCCGCCTCCTGAAAACCTTGCTTTTGGAGAATGATATTTTTGCGCGCAGTGTAGAAAAAAACGGGAATAACCGCCCCGAAAAGAAGTACGGTGATAAAAAATACGCGAATTATTTCCCTGCGATTATTTTCCGCCATAGTGCATGCGTTTTATCTCTTCACTCACAACGCTTTGCTCATCCCAAAAAAGCGATTGCCCGCCCGCTATTATTGTCTGCTCGGTCCCCTTTCCTAAAAAGAGCACTGTATCATTTTCGCGCGCCGCGCTCACTGCGGCTTGAATCGCGCTTCTTCTCTCTTGTATTATCTTAAGTGTACCACGAAATCCCTCGCGCGCAATACCCGCTGAAATAGCGGCGCAAATTGCCAATGGGTCTTCATCGTATGGGTCCTCGCTGGTAAGGATGATGTAATCGGCATACCGCGCCGCGATGGCGCCAAGCTCCGGCCGCTTCCATTTATCCCTCCCTCCGCCGGCCGACCCGAAAAGCGCGATAATCCGTCCCTCCGACCGTTTCAGCGCGGCTGCGGTTTTAAATACGGCTTCAAATGAAGAAGGGGTGTGCGCCAAATCAATCACCGCCGTGAATGTCTGCCCTTCGCGCACAAACTTCATTCTTCCCGGAATTTCCTCAATTTTCTCAAGCGCTTTGCTCGCTATGGCACATTCCACCCCTAAACCCTTTGCGGTCACTGCCGCGCACAACGCATTATATATATTAAACTCGCCCGGCACGCGCAGAGAAAATGAAACGCCGTCAAGCACAAATGCGCTGATGGAGGAATCCGTCTGCTTCACCTGCGCAAAAAAACACATCGCCTTATCGCTCCCTTCAAGCAAACTCATGCCGCGCGCGCTGAAACCGTATTTTCTATCGGCAAAAAAACCGATAAAATACAACGCCTGTTCGTCGTCTATATTCACCACGGAAATTTTTTCCACCCGCTTGCCCGCAACCGTTTTATGCGGCGACCGCGAAAGCGCCGCGAATAATTTCCCTTTCGCTTGCTTATAATTTTCAAATCCGCCGTGCGCCTCAATATGCTCCGGCGAAAGATTGGTGAATACCGCGGCATCAAAATAAATGAAACGATGGCGGTGCTGGGCGATTCCCTCCGAAGTTGTTTCTATAATAACATGCGTACAGCCGGCCGACTTTGCCTGATATAAAAATTTCTGCAATCTGAATCTCCCCGCCATCGTCATGTGATACGGATTCAGCCATTCATTCTCTTTTATCTTGAACATCAATGAAGAGGATGCCGCCACCGCGATGCCCGCCTCCTCAAGTATTTTCGCCAGCATAAAAATAGTACTGGATTTTCCTTTCGTTCCCGTCACGCCCACTACTACCATATACCGCGAAGGAAACCGATACCATAGCGCGGCAAAAAATGCGAGCGAAAGATGGTAGGCGGAAATAACGAACACCGGAGCAAGTTGTCTGATAAAACTTTTGATCGCCATGCTGTTATAAAAATCAAAATGTCAAAGTTCAAAGGACAAACAAAACCCAAAGTTCAAATGACTGAATGATTTTGATTTTGGATTTCGGTCATTGATTTGACATTTTGATTTTGACATTTGACATTATTTTTCTCCCCATCCTATACGCATAATACCACAACTTGCGAAGCGGCATATCGTATGCGCCCGGATACTGGACCATCGTTCCGCTAAACCCTATTTTAAAACGCGAAAAGCCCCCCCACTTTTCCTGATTTACCTTTTTTGTGCGGTCCGTAGCGATGCCCCAAAAATCATATTCCGAAAATCCGCGCGCTTTGGCATAACGCATAATTTCCCAATGCAAAAGATAGGGCGCCATGGTGTTGCGATGTTTTTCAAGAGAAGCCCCGTGCACATAGGTCGCGCGGGCGCCGAAAAATCCGACAAGGGCCGCCGCAATTATCTCTCCGCGGACTTGCGCAAAAAAAAGCCGCTGTCCGTATTGCAAAGCAGGCGCTTTTGCCTCTTTGCCTAAAAACAATTCCATCATATCCGTATAATATTTTTCGGGATGCGGACGGAAATGGTTTCGGTCGGCGGTTTTAGAAAGAAGCGCGAGAAAAACCTGCGGGTCAATCGCCGACTGCTCGTTCGGACTTACTATTTTTACCTCATGCCGCGCCGCGAGCTTGATGTTATAGCGCGTTTTCTGCTTCATGTTCGCCAAAAGCTCCTCTTCCGAAAGGGAAAGGTCCATGACCATCGTTTCGGTCGCCTGTATGTCTTTTGAGGACTTCACCAATCCAAGCGGCGAAAAAAACGACGCATCACATCCCGCATCCGATTCTATTTTTATAAAAATCACATTCTCCGGCGCGGCGGCAGAGAGGCGGCGCGCAAAAAAATCAAATACCGCTGCGCGCGCGCCCGAAAGGCCAATCACCGGCCCGTACGGCACATACCAATATGCTCTTTTGAACGGGAGCGAATAATGAATGATATTCGCGCATAACAAAAGTTTTCCGTCTTCCTTCACCGTGACGCGCGTAACGCCATTACTCATACGACTGCAAAAAACTCCCGCCCTGCAAAACAACAAAGCGGTTCCATTCTTCTTTGGCGATAACAGGATGAAAAGAAAATTCCATTGCATTTTAACATTTCGCGTTACTTTCCCAACAACTTTAACGCTGATTTAATCCGCAGTTCCGTCTGCGCAATTTCTTTGGGTACTTTTTTCAGCGCGTCTCTCGCGTCTTTCATGTGCCATCCAAGCGATACCAAAGCGTCAATCGCGTCCGCGTCAAGCGCGCCTTCCGCGTCTTCCGCCTTAAAACTCAACCTGCCTATCTTTTCTTTCAACTCTAAAATAATCTTCTGCGCCATTTTATTGCCGATACCGGAAATTTTGGTCAAAAACACCGCGTCCTCTCTGACGATCGCGCCCGCCAAAACGCTGGGCTTATCAATGGAAATAATGGCAAGCGCCATCTTAGGCCCAATGCCGGAAACCGTCAAAAGCATCTCAAACAATTCAAGCTCGGCGGCATCAAAAAACCCGTACAAATCCAGCGCGTCTTCCCGCACATGCAAGTGCGTGAAAACTTTAACCGCATCGCCGATATGCCGTATTCTATCGGAGGCGCTCTGCGACAAGAAAACCTTATATCCTACGCCGCCCACCAGCACCACCGCGAATTTTTCAGATGAAGAAACAACCGCGCCTTCAAGATATGATATCATAATCATTCGTTCACTCTCCTTCAATCATAGCGTATATTTTCCTTACTTGAAAGTCGCGTATAAAATGTCGCATATAAAATGTGTAGCGCCATATAAAATTTGCATATCTTCCTGCGATCGTTAAAAGATAGGTAAATTTATTAAAAGACCGCATTCATACGCCAAAGCGATGTTTGAGGTGTAACGCAATATCAATATCTGTCGTGCGTATAAATCGCACAAACGGCGCCAATTCATACAACTCTGTCACAAAATCAATCACCTCTTTGCATTCATAGGGATGCACAAACACGCTTTTTTGCATCGGATAAAATCCAAGTTCCTTTAATTTCACGGCGAGCGCATTTCTTCCCCGCTTCTGTTTTTCAGGAATATCAAACAAAACCATTCGCCATATTCCATCCCACTTCTCCGGCTTTGTAATTTTGAGTTCATTGACTTTACAATGTATAAGCCGCCTTTTCCCGTCGGCAGTGAGCGTCATAGTGACAGTGCCATCGCTGTTCTCCTTGTAATTGATGAGTTTTGATTGATAAAGATTCCCGATAGATCTCCGTAAACTTCTATGATTGATCTTTTTCCACTCCTTCGCTATGTCTTTGAGAATCCGGAAATAAGCATCGGGTCTGCGAGTGAGTGAAAGGCGGACACCTCCCGCGAGCAACAAAAGCGTCTTTTGGGCGACTGGCCCAAGTTTAAGGTAAACACTTTCGCCGGTATGTGGTACGCCAAATCTCATAATAGCAATGGTACCACAAAACTTACACATCTTCCAGCGATAGTAAGAAGATAGGTAAATTTAAAAAACATAAGAAACGCACAAAAACAGAAAACCTATGGGCATGCGCTTTTGGGGCGAGTTTTTTCTAAAAGCGAACTTTGAAAGATTTATAAAACTTACCTATCTTCCGGCGATCGTCGGATAATATGCGAATTCAGAAAAACACAAAAAACACCGAGAAACAAAAACTCCTATTTCTCCCGAAGTCCGACTTCGGGAGGTTTATACTCCCACTATATCCCGTTTTCGCGACTTACTCAAATGGCGAAAAAAGAAAAACCCGATGACATACGCCATTGGGTTTTTTAATTTCGAAAGTAAAACTTCCGAAAATCTAAAGAGCTCCTTTATTTTATCTTGCGTAGTACCGCGCGAATTACCGGCTATTTGTGGTCAATAATCGGCCCAAAATCAGGATCCACAGCGATAGTTCCTTTCGGAACTTGATCACCGGCTCTATAGAGAGCTGGACCACCAACACTAAGGATACGTCCTTTGAGCTCATCTTTCAGTTCACTGATAGCATCGAGAACGCGCTGGCGGCTTGCCTCGTCGCCAAGATGTAGCACACTTGCCCGCCCACCACTATAATGCCAATCAACTTTAGCATCCGCTTTCTTAGCCACCAATCGCACCCAACGCTCCACAGCATTGGAGCCTCCATCAATAACACAAACACCCCTGCCATTTTTGAAAATTTCTGGGTCAGGTTGCTCATTTTTCTTCAAAGCGTCATTCTGCGCTTGATCAATAAGCATTTCTTTCACCCCTTCCAGCGACGCATTGAATTGCTCCTGATCTTCGGGCTTGCTAAAATCAAACTGTTCTTTTGGCATAGGTTTCCTCCTTTATTTTAAGGGTTCCCCTGTATTGTACCCCCCCCCACCAGAAGTCAAGTAAGTAGAAAGTAACCCGTAGTCCCCACTTGGACGTGAAACGTCCAAGTGGGGGGATTGAGAAGATAAACACAAAGAGGTATTTTTGGCCTCTTGCGCATCATGCTTTTTATTTCGGCTACCGCTTCATCGCGAATTTCTTCTCCAACACGTCAACGCGTTCCCGAAGTTTTATGAGCTCAACGCGAGAGGCAATCCCGCCAAAACGAGGCGTTGTTCTCCCTTGCATATGATTCCTTTGCTTGGTTTTCTTTTCCATACGGCTATAGTACCATATCCTACACACACAAAAAAACTGCCATGGCATTATTCAAACTACAATCCCCCTTTGCGCCCGCGGGCGATCAGCCGAAAGCGATAGCAACGCTGACTGACGGCGTGCGCGCGGGCGTCGCGCATCAGGCGCTTGCGGGCGTGACGGGATCAGGGAAAACATTCACCGTCGCCAATGTCATCGCGCGCACGGGCAAACCAACGCTCGTCATTTCACACAATAAAACGCTCGCCCACCAGCTGTATCAGGAGTTCAAGGAATTTCTGCCTGAAAACTCCGTGCACTATTTCGTATCCTACTACGACTACTACCAACCGGAAGCATATTTGCCCAGAACGGACACCTACATAGACAAAGATGTAAAAATAAACGAAACGCTTGACCAATTGCGGCATGAAACGGCGCAGGCGATTTTATCCAGAGACGATGTGGTGGTGGTCGCATCGGTCTCGTGCATTTATAACATCGGCTCGCCGGCAAGCTACCAAAATTTATCTTTGCATATTTCCGCCGGCCAGCCCATGCAACAAAGGGAATTTTTGAAACACTTAATTTCCCTCCAATATCAGCGCAATGAAATAGAAAAAATACCGGGCGCCTTTCAGGCAAAAGGAGAATCGGTATTTATCTATCCTCCGACGGGAAATGGCGCATGGCGCGTGATATGTTCAAAAAATGCAATCACGGATATTTTTTCCGCCGACGATTATATTGCGCCTGCATGGAAAAAAGTTGAGCGGCTGGACATCTTCCCCGCGAAATTCTGGATTGCGGAGCAAAAAACGATGCCGCTTGCCGTTGCCAATATCAAAAACGAACTGGCGGAGCGGCTGAAAGAACTGGAAGCGCAGGGGAAACTCGTTGAAACACAACGGCTGAAACAGCGCGCCGAATACGACCTTGAAATGCTGGAAAGCGCGGGGTACTGCCGCGGCATTGAGAATTATTCGCGGCACATTGAATTCCGCGAACCGGGGTCGCCTCCTTCCACGCTTATTGACTAC
>CAZRNH010000023.1:2315-8167 GCA_964601445.1 uncultured Candidatus Saccharibacteria bacterium | reverse complement strand
AACAAGGGACAATGATTTAAATAAGGAGCAAAAAAGAGAAATATTCAAGCATCTAGAGGAAGTCTTTCCTGATACGAAAATAAAATTAGAATATATTGAAAAGCGGATGAAGCTTGATATCCATTTAGATCGAGAGTATATTCTTCGGGCTTGCGACAACATTGCATCCCGGCATATAAACGAAGAAATTGAAAATCTCAAATCATTTTTTACTCGACGTCTGAATAACGCTAATGATTTTAACAATTATTTAAATACTATATATTTTCTAGATTCAATTTCTATTTCTGTCCTTTTCCGAAAGGAAATGTTAGAGATAATTGCAGATAATTTTGCTGGTAAAAAGATACGTTTAATTTTCTATAAGTGCCTAAGGTTAACTCATGATGGTGGTCATGTAGGATTCCATCATTTATTAGACGACCATAAAGGTTTCAATAAGAATGGTAACCCATTAAAATTTATTGCCGAAGCAGACTTCTATCAACTGGACAAGATCCAATATATTGTAAGTCAACTTGAAAATCTCGGCGTCATCTCTAAAAACACTGTGTTGGTTTCAGATTTTGATCTTTTAAAATTTAAAGAATATCAACCACCGTATGACAAGATTAATACCTACGTCAATTGCTTGAAAGAATATTTCAATGATGAAAATATAAATGTGCAACTCGAAACTGAATACTTCCAAAGCCAGGTTTTTGATTCAAGTTTTACTGAAATTTGGGAATCAATTAGTGGTGGGCATGGGGTCTATATAAACTCTGATGAATTTATTCGTATAGAGAAAGACTACAAAACGCACTTTTCACAAACAATGGAAAGTTGGGATGATGATAGAAATCATTATTATTCTGTGAGTTCAGTTGCAAGAAATATTGCTGAGGGGAGCACTATTTCTTCAGAGCCAACCATCGTGTTCGGTTTTGGAGAGTCTACCGTGCATGGTGAGAGGTTTAACTTAATAACAGAGAATAAAGTGCCTTTTTGGGGGTTAGAGAAAATGAAAGCTAAAATCCAAGAAGAAGGTATAATACCAGTATAAAATTTTCCTGAAAATATGATACCAGATGATAAAAAAAGTAAATCGGTAGAGAGGTTCTATGTAGACATGGATGAATTCAAAGCGGTCGAAAGACAATACCATTTGGAAATGCATTATATGCGTTATCATTTTGCCAGACAAAATGTCAGGGGTACTGTTTTGGATATCTCATGTGGTTGCGGGTATGGAACATACATGTTGACGCAAAAGACTCCTGATGCTGAGTTAATTATTGGAGTCGATAATTCACAAGAAGCGATTGATTTTGCAAACAAGCATTATAAAAACGAGAAAAATGAATTTGTCTGTTCTTCAATAAAAGATTTCAATTGTGATAAACCAATTAATTATGCTGTCAGCATAGAAACAATTGAGCATCTTAAGGATCCTCAGGAGTTAGTAGATCTATTTAAACGGGTTGGAGTCGAGGAAGCCTTGATTACATACCCATCAAGAAAGACTACCCACTATAATCCATATCACTTCCATGACTTCAACATCGAAGATATTAAATCTCTCTTCTCTCCACATTATGTGGTCGTAGACTCATATCAATACCACCGAGAATTTACCTATGTTTTTCTGAAGAAAACGAACTAGGAAAGTTCTAGAAAATTACCGCACTTCGCCGTGAAATTGTTCGACAGTTTGTTTCTCCATCTCTTTATGCATTTTGTCTACTTCTTCTGAAGTAAGCGTTCTTTCCAGTGAACGATAAGTAATGCGATACGCGTAACTTTTCTTATAAGCACCAAACCTTTCGTCGTTTTCATACTCATCAATAAGTTCAACCTCTTCAATCAGGTCACCTCCAATATCGCGTACCATATCGAAGTAAATATTCGGTGCAAAATCCTTGGAAACAATAAAGGAAATGTCGCGCACTGAAGGTGGGTATTTAGAAACTTCCTCATATTCTTGCCCTAGGACAAGTCGTCTTTTTATCCGTTCATCATCTGACCAAAGGAGGCGGATATCAGGGAGCTTCATTGAAATCATCGCCCAACGCTCAATACCAGAACCAAAAGCCCATCCGTTATACACATCTGGATCTACACCAAGCATTTTCAATACTGATGGCTTTACTACGCCGCTACCAAGAATCTCGAGCCAGTCTTCTTCGCGTTTTATTTCAATTTCGGTTGATGGGTGGGTATATGGAAAGGTTTCTTCAGCGAAACGGTGTTCTACGTCACCGAAAATAGCACGCACGATGTCGAGTTCGACTTCTTTGAGTGTTTCCAGATCAGTTGGTTCGGTCTCTTTTGGTGCGATGTAGAGCGCGTCAATCTGATGAAAGACATTCATGTGGTGGCGGTCAATCTCATCTTTGCGATACACTTTCCCGTAACAGAAAACACCAAGCGGTTCTTTCCTTGTCAGCCGTTCTTTCACTGAGTCTTGCTTGAAATAGTAATACCACATGACTGTGGTTTGAGTACGCATGATATGATCATCATCGGGATAGTAGGTATCTGACTTACTGCGTGCAGGGTGATCGATAGGAAAATCAAAAAGATCAAAAGCAATTTCAGTCGACATAATTTCTGGGACGTCGATAATGTCGAAATCTTTGAAATTTTTAATCAAAGTAATTCTTTTTACTATTTCCTGCATTGGATGCCCATCAATGCGAGTAAGGTCAGGCATCTCAAGGAAGCGAAGCATACGTTTAGCGTCTGTATCGTCACGATTTTTAAGGTGATCGATTATAGTCTCCTCTTCCTCTCTGGAAATTGTTATAGTCATACATTCCTATGTTCTTTATGATACAAGTTATTATATACGTCGACCTCAAGCGCACGACACATTTTCAACATTGTATAGTATATCAGCTTGTTGTCATTATAGGCAACAGTGCCGTATAATACAATGTAGCCCGCCCCGCCTTTTTGCCACCCCATTCCAATTCAAATCCCCCCCGCGAAAAAAATAAGAATGGAGAAGGGGCAAAAGGCGAGGGCGCTGAAACGCGAGTGCTCGAAGCGTTTCAGAGACGGAGGCGCGGTGGCGCCGAGTCGGGGTCGCGGAATTTTCCAGCAGGAAAATATCCGTGACACGCCGAGGGTACTCCCGAGGCGTTGGGCGGAATGGTTAGAGTCACCACGCGATCCGAGCGTATGATGAAATCTCAAGCCACCACGCACGCGGAGCGCGCGTGGTCAGTCGTCAGTCGGATTATTGCGAAAATATGTTCGAACTTTTTCTAACAAACACAGCCGATTTTTAAGCGTAAAAATCGCGTCGAAACGAGCACGCTTTCGACGGACATTTTTTATAAGCGTAAAAATCGCGTCAAAAATGACCACATTTTTGATGACTGATTTGATGACTGAATGTACCAAAATTAGAAAGTATTGTCCCTGTTCCCATTTTCCCCTGTCCCCATTTTCATTTTCTATTTTCACAGCGCCTCTCCCCACAACATTTCCCGTTGACATAGAGAATAAAACTATTGACTGAAAATAAAAATTCATATACTCTTCTTTCTATATGGTAATGATACGACTACAACGGACGGGGCGAAAGAATGATCCGCATTTTCGCGTCGTGGTAACGGAAAAAACCACTTCCCCAAAAGGGAAGTATCTTGAGTTGCTTGGTTTCGTGAATCCTATTGAAAAAAAGCGCTCCGTGAACAAAGAACGGGCGTTGTTTTGGATCGCGAAAGGCGCGCAGTTGTCCGACACGGTAACGAATCTGTTGGTATCGGAAAAAATTCTCTCCGTTCCTAAAATTCCCAAACATAAGGTTTCCAAGAAGACCACCGTCGCGGAGCAGAAGCAAGCGCCTGTTGCGCCCGCGACCCCTGTTGTTGCGGCAGAAAAGCCGGCCGCATAATTTTCTTGCGCGGTTTTTTGCACTATGTTATTATCAAAAGAGAATGAAAAGGTCGATCTGCGAAAGGAGAGGATAGTAAGCAAGATAAGAAAAGAAAATGGAGAATACCACAGACAAAGAATATCTTGAGGCAATCGTGAAGCCTATTGTGCTGAAGCCCGAAGCGGTGAAGGTGGAAAGGAGGGTGGATGAAATGGGCGTCCTTTTGACGCTGAAAGTGGATGCGCAGGACATGGGGTCTATCATCGGCAGAGAGGGCTCAACGGCAAAAGCCATTCGGACGCTCTTGAGAATTGTCGGCGCAAAAAATAACGCGCGCGTCAATTTGAAAATAGAAGAGCCGGAAGGGTCCACCAGAGCTCCGCGTGAGACAAAAGGGGTAGACGAAATGATTTCGGACCTTAAACTGTAATGTATATCAAAAATCCTGCGCTCATTGTGCGGGATTTTTGTTTTTATAAAATGAGATTTGATATTATTACCATATTTCCCAATATGCTGGATTCATATGTGAACGAGTCCATGCTGATGCGCGCGCAGGAAAAAAAGTTGTTGAAAATACAAGCGCATGATTTGCGGGATTTTTCGGGCGACAAGCATCATAAAGTGGATGACCGCCAATATGGCGGCGGGCCGGGGATGGTCCTAAAAATTGAACCAATCTGGAAAGCAGTTCAATTTTTAAAATCAAAAATCAAAAATCAAAAATCAAAAGTGAAGAGAAGAATCATTTTGCTTTCAGCCGGCGGTAAAAAGTTTAACGCCACGACGGCGAAACGATTAAGTAAATACAGCCAACTTATTTTTATCTGCGGCCGTTATGAAGGCGTGGATGAGCGGGTCGCCAAATATATCGCCGATGAAGAATTGTCCATCGGGGACTATGTGCTGACGGGCGGGGAATTGCCCGCGATGGTCATTATAGATTCCGTTGCGCGCCATATTCCGGGTGTCCTTGGCAAAGAAGAGTCGCTGGAAGAAAACCGGCTGGATGTGGGCGTGCCCGTGTACACCCGCCCCGAGAGCATGGTGATAGATAAAAAAAAGCGGAGCGTCCCGCCCGTATTGCTTTCCGGCGACCATAAAAAAATCAAGGAATGGAGGGAAAAAGCGAGGAAGAAATAGAGCTTTCAATTTCCTGTGATTTATGGTATATTAAAAGAATTGAATCGCCTAACCCTCGCGGTTTTAATTGCGAGATTATTGTCCCTGTACCCATTTTCTCATTTCTATCTCCATTTCCTCATATAATATATGTCCGAACAAAATAATAAAAATCAGGAGATCAACGATGATTAAGAAAATAGGGACGGGGACAATAATCGCGCCAACGCGCGTGTTCCAATTTTTAATACCGAAGACGACTGCCGGCTTTTTGAAACCATTCTTGAAGAAGGGGTGGAGCGTACCGGCATACGACTGTTTGCTTATTGCGTTATGCTTAATCACTGGCATTTAGCGCTACACCAAGTGCGCGGGCTTTACATTTAAGAGTAACTTTGCTACACTTTGCTTTATGTTCAGTGTTATTGAAACCGGAGGAAAACAGTATGAGGTTGCCGCCGGTAAAAAAATCAAAATAGAAAAGATCGCGGGGAAAGAAGGCGAAACCGTCGTATTTGACAAGGTGCTTCTTTCCGCCCTTTCGGAAGATGAGGTGAAGTTCGGCGAGCCGTATGTGAAAGGCGCAAAAATAACCGCGGAAATAGTGAAGCAAGGATTGGGAGATAAGGTTATCGTGTTCAAATTCAAACCAAAAAAGCGCCATCGGAAAAAGCGAGGGCATCGTCAGCCGTTTACGGAAGTGAAAATCATTGAGATAACAGAAGGAAAATAAATAAAACAGCGCGATTTTTTATAAAGTCGCGCTGTTTTATTGTCTGCTGTTTTTGTCTGTTACCTTCTGTTTTTGAACGCATGCGCGAGTGTTTGCTGGTCCGCGTATTCAAGTTCGGAACCGGAGGCG
>CAZRNH010000023.1:0-2305 GCA_964601445.1 uncultured Candidatus Saccharibacteria bacterium | reverse complement strand
CATCGCCTTCTGTGGTTGCGTTTGTCGCAAGAATCACCTCCATTTCTTTCTGCTTTTCCTGCGGGAGTTGTTTTTTGATGTAGATAATGCGCGATAAAAGCAGTGCAACGGCGGGCGGGAGAGCCGTATCAAGCGTATCCACCTCTTCTCCCACTACATGGTATACGCCTTTGAACATGCCGGTTTTTTCAATCGGTTCTTTGTCAATTTCTTTTTCTATCACGCATAGAAAGGTTTTGAGCCGTTTCGGGTCGGCGCATATCATGCAGGTTTTTTGTTCCGCCTGCGCGGTTTCAAAACTTGCATTGCATACGGGACACGCCTTTATTTTTTCTTTAAGCGTTCGGATGCTTTGAACAAGGCCCTCCGCTTCTTTCTCGGTTATTTTAAGAATATAAAATGCAAGCCGCGCGGCGTGCCGCGGTCCGATACCCGGCAGTTTTGCAAAATGGTCAATGGCGTTTTGGAGCGGTGAGGGAAGCATAGAAATAGTTGCATATTAGAATACATCCGGAAGGGGCGCATCCTCAAAATCCTTCGTGGGATTTTCAAAGCTCACCCTTTGTTCGTTGAAGTACAGTTCCGCGATTCCCAGCGGGCCGTTGCGGTGTTTAGCGACGATAATGTCCGCCATATTTTTACGGTCGCTGTTTTCTCTATCACGGTCTTCGCGGTAAATGAACAATACGACATCGGCATCTTGTTCAATACTGCCGGATTCGCGCAGGTCGGAAAGCTTCGGTTTTCTCGTGGTGCGCTGTTCCACCGCGCGGGAAAGCTGTGAAAGGGCGAGTACCGGCACATTCAGCTCTTTCGCGAGCGCTTTGAGCGCGCGCGATATTTCCGTAACCGCCTGCACGGGGGATTCATAACTTATACGCGGTTGAATAAGTTGCAGATAATCCACTATCAAAAGGCCGAGTCCGTGAGAGGCCTGCAGGCGCCGCGCCATCGCGCGAATCTGCATGACATTCGGACTTGAGGCGTCTTCAATAAAAATAGGCGCGTCCGAAAGCGAGGAGAGCGCGTCACGGATGCGCATAAAGTCGTTGCATTCTCCTTCTCCGGACAGTTTTCCCGTTCTTAATTTCCATAAATCCACATTTGCTTCCGCCGCGATAAATCTGTCCACTACTTGTTCGCGGGACATTTCCAAACTGAAAATGCCGATGGGAAGTTTTGCTTTCGTGGCGACATTGCGGGCGATATCAAGCGCAAACGATGTTTTACCTAAAGAAGGCCGCGCGGCTAAAATTATCAAATCGGAGCGTTGCAATCCGGCAAGTATATTATCCAGTCGGGGATATCCGGTCGGCACGCCGCGCAATTCTCCTTTATTTTGATGCAGGCGTTCTATGCGGCCGAATGCATCCTCAAGCGCGGTCTTGATGGGAACGAATTCCTGCGACACAATATCTTTAGAAATGCTGAATATTTTCTGTTCCGCTTCGTCAAGAAGAATGTCGGGATCTTCGTCTTCGCGGTAGCCGAGCGTGGAAATATCATAAGAAGCGGAAATGAGGTCTCTCAACACTCTTTTGCGGTGGACTATTTTTGCGTGAGAGGCGATATGCGCCGGCGTGGAGACGGCATTCACAAGCGTCGTGAGATATCCCATGCCGCCGGCCGATTCCAGCTGATTTACCGCCTTCAAACGGTTGGAAACATTCAGCAGGTCTATCGGTTCCTGGCGTTCAAAGAGGTGCAGGATGGTTTCATAAATAATCTGATGATTTTTTTGATAAAAGTCGCGGGTTTCAAGAGAATCGGCGACTTTCGTCAGCGCCTCCTTATCAAGTAAAAGCGCTCCCAATACCGATTGCTCCGCTTCAATGTTTTGCGGCGGCAGTTTATCTTTAAGATTGTGCGTATTTTTTGATGCGGTCATGTCAGTACTCCTCACTTTACGGCGTTACGCATTCTTTCGCAAGCCCCCACACTAATCGCGGAGAATTGTCCTTGCCATATTTTTCTCCATAACTATTATGCATAGCGCGCAAGCGCGCGCTTCCCACAATCTCCCGAAGTCCGACTTCGGGAGATTGTGGGGGGTTTTGCTTATGATGCGGCAGTCGGCATAAGGATAAACCCGTCCTTTTCATCTCGTATCTCGTATCCGCCCTTTTTGATTTCTTCGCGCAGGGCATCCGCGCGCGTCCAGTTTTTTTTCTCGCGTGCCTTTTCGCGTTCATGCGCAAGCGTAACGATCTTATCCGGCGCGGCAATTTCTTTTTTTCGCAGAGAAACGCCGATAATGCCTTCAATGTCACGCACGAAAGAAAGGAGAGCGCGGGCAGTCGCGGCA
>CAZRNH010000022.1:5093-8212 GCA_964601445.1 uncultured Candidatus Saccharibacteria bacterium | reverse complement strand
GTTATTTCCCGTACCGCAGACGGTTCGGCGTGAAAATGAAAATATCCGAAATAGCCGTGCGTCTTGCGTACAATGGGGTAAGCGAGTTGTCGTTTCCTCGGCGCCTCTTCCTTGTTTACCTCTCCTTTATGCGTGTCAATAAGGTTTTTGACGGTGCGCGCGTGCGAAACCGCCTCTTCGTCTTTAAGGTCGGGAGTAATAAAATAAGCAAGCTCATAAAGCTTTTTGTTTTTTGCTTCAGTATCCATCGCACGCATGGTAGCACGACTGGTTTTTATTTGTCAATAAAACAATCTTCAGAAGTCGGACTTCTTAAGATTTTTTTCGTCAGGATTTTTTAATGCAATATTACCGTTAGTTTTCAACAGTTCGTTGCGCATTGCTTTTGCGTTGCAAGGAAGAGGTGTGGTATACTGCTGGCACTATGGAATCGCAGATCACATCACCGGCTCCGGCGGGGGGAAATGCGCAGGACGGACACTGGCGTTTTCTGTTTGTTTTGCTCGCGCTTTTTTTGCTCGGCGTTTTTCTCGCCGGTCTGTATTGGATTTTCACCGCAAGCAGCAGCTCGCCCATAGGGACGGGTTGGTTTTTGTTTAGTTTCGCCGCCGGGCTTTCCATGATAGTGCTTCCGTGCACGCTTCCTTTGGCGTTTGTCATTGTACCGCTTTCTATGGGGAAAGGGTATGTGAAGGGACTTTCCATCGCGCTCGCGTTCGGGTTGGGCGTTGCCATCACGCTTTCTTTGTACGGCGTTTTGGCGGCAGTGCTCGGGAAAGCGATTTTTTCATTTGCCGGCGCGGGAGGAAGCATTGAGCTGACTAAAAATATTTTTTATACCATCGCGGGCGTGTTTGCGATGGTGTTCGCGCTGGGCGAGCTTGGTTTCGTGAAAGCGCGCATGCCAAGTTATATGGGCGCCGCGCCCGCGTTTATTCAGAACCGCAGGGACATTGCAAAAGCATTCATGCTCGGGTTATTTCTTGGTAATATCGGCATCGGATGTCCGCATCCAGCGACGCCGATTATTTTGGGGCAAATCGCCGTGACGGGAGACATATTTTACGGATGGCTTTTATTCTTTGTGCACGCGATAGGGCGCATTATCCCGCTTTTACTGCTTGCGGTGCTGGGTATTTTAGGCGTGAACGCGACCAAAACGCTTTTGCGGCACAAGGATTCTATCGCACGGGCGACAGCGTGGGGTATGGTGTTTGTAGGCGCGTTTCTTTTCACGCTCGGCTTTTTCTCGCATGATTGGTGGGTGGCTTCAGGCCAGCATACCTTGCTTGAAAGCATTACCCGCGAACAAACTTTTCTCGGTTTGCTTAATACGCAGTTGGGAACCGCGACGGCGCATACGCATGGGCTTGAAGAGGTTGCCGGCCACGCCGGATTTTTCGGACTCCCGTTGTGGCTTGGCAATTGGGTGTTCGTGTTGTTGACGGTGATTCCGCTGTGGTGGCATCTCGCGCGGGAACAGAATCGCATTCACGCTTTGTCGGAAGCGGAACGCGCCGCGCCGCTTGCGTTGTTTCAAGCGAAACGATGGTCCGTTTTATTGCTCACCATTCTTTTGGCGCTTATTTTTATTTATATACTTCCGCAGTGGTTTGTGTCGCAGGCAGACGATCACAAAGATGCAGATATATCTCAACATGAGATGAGAGAAGGTATGGATGAAAGCATGCCGCATTCACATGGTGAAGAAGGAATGAAGAGAATGGATATTGTTAAACTTCCTATTCGCGGCCCTAAAGATCGCATCGCGCTACTTCCTTTTGAAATGAAAAACGGCGTGAAAGAGTTCCGTCTTACCGCGGACGAATTTCGCTGGGAGTACGCGAAGGGAAAGTTCGTGCGCGCGTGGGGGTATAACGGGCAAGTGCCGGGGCCGGAGATCCGCGTGACACAGGGCGATAAAGTGCGCGTGATGTTAGAAAATCGTCTGCCCGCCGCGACCTCTTTGCATTGGCACGGCATGACGGTGCCCAACACGCAAGACGGCGTTCCGGGCGTTACCCAGAAATCCATTAAGCCGGGAGAAACATACGCGTACGAATTTACGGTGGACGATGCCGGCACCCGTTTTTATCACACGCACGGTTCCGGCCACGGCGATGAGGCGGCGCAGTTTGACATGGGGCTTGTGGGAGCGTTTATCATTGATCATTTGTCTGAAGGGAAAACGGTTGAACTTGCCCCCGATAAAGATGTAACGCTTCTATTGGACGAATGGGCGGTGGCGGAAAATGGAGAGAATATCGCCGGAATGATGAGTCATGCGGGCGGCGCCGGACACGCGGCGATAAATTATAATGTATTTACCATAAACGGCCGCGCATTTCCGGATACGGAGCCGATTATGGTAAAAGAGGGAGAAAAAGTGCGCATACGAATGATAAACGCGGGCGCTTCCGCGATTCATCCCATGCATCTGCACGGCCATGAGTCCCGTATCGTCGCGCTTGATGGTCTTGCCGTTCAGCCGTCGGCGCAGGTAAGCCGTTATACGGTAACCGTGCATCCGGGAGAATCGTACGATATTGAATTTACCGCCGATAACCCGGGGATATGGGTGTTTCATTGCCACGAATTGCATCATGCGGGCGCGGGCATGATTGTGCCGGTGGCGTATGAAGGATATGTGCCGTCCCCGCAGTAAGCGTTATCGCCTTTCATTAATAATCAAAAATAATAAATATACATTATCTTTTATGGATACAAACGACACAGACCAAAAAACCGACACGGAAGAAATAAAAGAGCTTGAAGAAAGATTAAAAATATTGAAACAACAGGCGCGCGGTACGCGGCAGAATCCGTACGCGATTCCCGCCGCAATTTTAGCCGCGGGAATTATTATCGCGGTTGCGGTAGTGTATTCAGGCAAGAGAAGTTTTTCTCCGCCGCAGATAGGCGCCGGTAAAACAGCCGCGCCCGCACCTTCACAGCCGCAAGCGGTTCAGCCCGATTCGGGTTCAGTGGATAATATCAGGCCGATAACCGAAAAAGACCATATTCGCGGCGATCGCAATGCGCCGGTAAAAATAGTGGAATTTTCCGATTTGGAATGCCCGTTCTGCAAGCGAGTGCACCCAACGTACCAGCAGATCATA
>CAZRNH010000022.1:4255-5083 GCA_964601445.1 uncultured Candidatus Saccharibacteria bacterium | reverse complement strand
GGCGGTGAATGAGTATCAGGGGAAAGCGGCGTGGGTGTATCGCCACTTCCCCCTGGACTCACTTCATTCAAAAGCGCGCAAAGAAGCGGAAGCGACGGAATGCGCGAACGAACTGGGCGGCAATGAGAAGTTTTGGGCGTATCTAGACAGGTTATTTGAAATAACGCCCGCAAATAACGGACTTTCTGCAGAGGAACTGCCGAAGATAGCGCAGTTCGTTGGTTTGGATAAAACAAAATTTGAACAGTGCCTGCAAAGCGGCAAATACGCGGCGCATGTCGCGGAAGATCTTGCGGATGCGACTAAATCGGGAGGTCAAGGGACTCCCTACACCGTAGTCATTGCGCAAAATGGCAAGAAATTCGTCGTATCGGGGGCACAGCCGTACGCGGCGGTGAAATCAATCATTGATATCGCGCTGTCGGAGAGATAATAATAAGATGAAAAGAATTCTTGCGCGCCTGCGTCATCACGCGGCAGAGGTTTTGCGGGCGACAAAAGAAGTGTTTCGTATTCCCGCATACGCAGTAAGCGCGCTCGCGCTTGCGTGCGCGGTATTCATATTGACGGTGTGGCTTCCTAATATCGGTTTGATCGCTGGCGTGCTTTTGCATCCGACTATTCCGTTTGCGCTGAAACTGCAATTTCCTCTTTCGCTTTTAGGCGGTATTTGGACGAATTTCAGCGCGTTTTCGGCTAGTTATACTATCGCACTTTCTGTGTTGTTCGGTATAAACGGCTTGATGATGCATTATAGTTGGAAAAAAAGAAAAGCCGCGACTTCAGAAAGCGCTATTGTTTTAAGCGCAGGCGCGCTCGCAACCGGCG
>CAZRNH010000022.1:0-4245 GCA_964601445.1 uncultured Candidatus Saccharibacteria bacterium | reverse complement strand
GAGTAGGATGCGCCGCATGCGGGTCGTTTCTTCTCTCCGCGTTTTTATCGTTTATGGGCGCAACCGGCGCGCTTGCGCTGTTTCCTCTGCGCGGCGGAGAATTCGGCGTATTGAGCGTGGCATTACTTCTTATTTCTCTTGTTTTTGTTTCACGCGGTATTTCAAGCGTTCCGACTTGCAAAGTGAAATGATGTGCGTACGCATTACATTGTGTTGATTTAGAATTCAGTGATTTATTTTGCATAACCATGAGGGTATATGTTATACTGCATGTATGCAAAAAGTCATATTGGAAGAAGTATTTGCGCCCGGGTGCCATACCTGTAAAGAATTGGAGGCATTTTGGCAGACCATTAAAGGTGATTTTCCCGCGGTGCAGTTTGACCGCGTGGATGTAACGACTGACCGCGGGCAGGAGCTTGCGCAGAAATATATGGTTTTTGCTTCGCCGGGGATTATCATCAATGGCGAGCTTTTTGCGACGGGCGGATTTGACAAATCAGCATTGGTGGAAAAATTAAAAGCGGCGTCGGCATAACGTAATATGAAAATATCCGCGGAAAAATTAAAAATATCGGCTCCGTTGTTTTTACGGGCGGGGCTTGGGACGGTATTTTTGCTTTTTGGTTTGCAGAAACTTATTTTTCCCGCGCAAGGCACTTCCGAAATTCAATTGATATTTACCTCGGAACCGTGGCAGTGGACGATGAGTTTGGGTATGGCTTCGGCAATGAATTATTATATCGGGCTCGCTGAAATAATGTTAGGAATTTCTCTTTTTGCGGGGTGGATGATACCGTATGCCGCGCCGGCGGGCGCGCTTTTGATTCTCGGAATTTTCGCTTCCATTTGGTTTAAATACGGATTCAATACGGAAGATAAAACAATTTTGCTTGATGCGGGGCTCATCGGCGCCGCGCTCGCATTGTGGGCGCTTACTATGGAAAAAGTAAGCGCGTATGCTCCCGATTTGTCCAAGAGCGAAGCGATTGGCAACAAATCGCAGTCCAGCGAGGATTTGCGAGTCGTGGCTCCCGATTTGTCCAAGAGCGAAGCGATTGGCAACAAATCGCAGTCCAGCGAAGTCGTGGCGCCGATTATTCTCCGCATAGGCCTTGCGTTCGCTTTTTTTCTTTCCGGGTATCAAAAAATTATCGCGGGAGAAATGATAATTGGTTTCTTTGCGCTCGCGCTTGCGGCATTTTTACTTGCGGGACGAGGCGTGCGATATGCCGCGCTTTTATGCGCTTTATTTGTCGCGGTAAGTTTCGGCGGCGCGATAACCGCGCACGGCATATTGGTGGGCGGTATTCTGCCTGACCCGGCGCTTTCGCGCGATATAGGAGTGATTGCGGCCGCGCTTGCTTTATGGGCGCTTTCACAAACAGAATCAGGAATAAAGAATCAGGAATTATGAATCAGGAATAAAGAATCAAGATTCATAATTCTTGATTCATTTTCGTCACTCCGTCACGATGAATATTCCCGTTTGCTGATAGTGCCCTTGTCCGCAGGGGACGGAGCAGTAAAAACTGAACGCGCCTATTTTGGAAGCGATGAATTCTATCACTGTTTCGCGTTTGGGAAATATCCTTTTATTGATGCCGAACTGTTCAAGCGCAAACCCGTGATCATACGAATCCTCGTTGAAAATTTTTAATACCACTCTGTCGCCGACTTTCGCTTGAATAATATCGGGAGACCACTTCCATTGATTTTCAAGTACGCGCATATTTACTTCTATTGTATTTCCCGATGCTTTAACCGGCGCGACGGCGGACGGACGATAGAAGTTTTGGTATACGATGCCGCTTGCAATAAGGAAGACGGCGAAAAGAGTCATTGAGATAAATTTATTCATTGTGGTATAATCTTTGCATAGTTAATAATAAGCGTCATAATCATAACATAATAACCATGTCTACGACTACTGCGGAAAAGTTGGAACGGAAAATTTTCAAGGTGCGCGGAATGCATTGTGCCGCTTGCGCGAACCTCATTAATAAGTTTCTTATTAAGCAGAAAGGAGTGAAGGAGGCGAATGCGAATTTCGGCTCGGAATCGCTCAATGTTGCTTATAATCCGGAAGAAATTACGCCCGAACAGATGAATACTGCTTTAGGAAAGATGAGCTATTCGCTTATTATAACGGAAGAAGAAGAAAAAAGCGAAGAGCTTTTTGAACAGGAGCGGCAGAACGAGATTGCGCGGCTGAAAAAGCGCACCATTATCAGTTTTATTCTCGCGTCGCCGATTATTGTGTATTATATGTCCGTGCATATGCTGAATCTCAAGCATATTCACGCGCTTTGCGTGGGGGGAGGAGGATTGATAGCCGGTCTTGCGTCTGGGTGCGCTGGCGGGTGGTTTCTTGACTTAAATTGGGTATTTTTCGCGCTTACCACGCCCATTCAGCTTGGCGTGGGCTGGGTGTTTTACCGCAACGCGTGGACGGCAATCAAAGTTGGTTCCGCGTCTATGGATGTGCTGGTGGCGCTGGGAACGACTTCCGCGTACGCTATCTCCGTCGTTGGTTTTCTTTTTTCCGATATCGCGTTTTTACGCCAGTACTGGGGGGGGCTTGACCATCCGTTTTGGGAATCGTCCGCGGCGCTTATTTCGTTTATTATACTCGGACGGTATTTTGAAGCCCGTTCAAAAGGCAGAGTCAGTTCCGCCATCCGCAAGTTGGTAGGGCTCGCGCCAAAATCGGCGATAGTGGTGAGAGACGGCAAGGAAATGGAAATGTTAGTGAAGGACTTACAGCAGGGCGATGTGTTTTTAGTGAAGCCCGGAAGCAATGTACCTACCGACGGCGTGATTTTAGAGGGCAAGTCGTCCATTGACGAGAAAGTGGTTACCGGCGAATCAATGCCTGTCGGCAAGGATGTCGGCGATGAAGTGATAGGCGCCACCACCAATACTTATGGATTTTTGAAGTGCCGCGCGACAAAAGTCGGAAAAGATACGCTTCTCTTTCAGATAGTGAAAATGGTGCGCGAGGCGCAGTCGTCTAAGGCGGAAATTCAGAATGTAGCGGATCAGGTTTCAGAGCGATTCGTGCCTGCGGCGATTATTGTCGCGCTGTTGGCGTTTTCTTTTTGGTATTTCATTATGGGGCTTGAAGTGATTCCCGCTATGCTCTTTATGACGGCGGTGCTGGTGGTATCGTGTCCGTGCGCGCTCGGGCTTGCCACGCCCACCGCGCTGATGGTGGGCACCGCTCGCGGCGCGCAATCGGGCATTCTTATCAAAGGCGCAAAAGCGCTTGAGGGCGCGCACAAGATAACCGCAGTGGCATTTGACAAAACGGGAACGCTTACCAAAGGAAAACCCGAAGTAACGGATGTGCTTGCTATAGGAAGCGTACCCAAAGAAGAAGTGCTTCGTTTGGCGGCGTGCGCAGAGAGGGGTTCGGAACATCCTCTTGCAAAAACGATGGTGAATGCCGCCGTGAATCCTCCCGAGCCGCAGAATTTCGTTGCGGTCGCCGGCCGCGGCGTGCGGGCGGATTGCGAGGGGAAAACAGCGCTGGTGGGGAACGAACTTTTAATGTCGGAAAACAATATAGATGTCGTTGCGCATCAGAAAGAATACGAGGCGCTTCAGGATCAGGCGAAAACAGTCGTGTTCGTCGCTTATGACGGAAAAGCAATTGGCATTATCGCGCTTGCCGATACGCTGAAGGAGTATGTGAAAGAAGCGATTGCGGAGTTGAAAAAGATGAAAAAAGAAGTGATTATGATTACCGGCGACAATGAAAAGACGGCGAAAGCAATCGCGGGAAATCTCGGCATAGACACCTATTTCGCGAAAGTGCTTCCGGAAAAGAAAGAAGAATTAATCGCGGGACTGCAAACAAAAGGCAAGGTAGTGGCGATGGTGGGGGACGGCATCAATGACGCGCCCGCGCTCGCCAAAGCCGATTTAGGCATTGCGGTTGGTTCAGGAACCGATGTGGCGATTGAAACGGGCGACATTATCCTTATCAAGGACGACTTGCGCGATGTGGTAACGGCGATTGATCTTTCGCGGAAGACGATTTATAAAATATGGGAGAATTTTTTCTGGGCATTCGCGTATAATGTGGTCGCGATTCCCGTTGCGGCGGGATTCCATTTGCTCATCACGCAATCAGGGGGTAATCCGGTCGCATGGGTGGTGAGCGCGGCGCACGCGCTCGGGCCGACGGCGGGGCAGATATTTTTGAATCTTTCGCAATCATTTACAAGCGGGCTTAAATGC
>CAZRNH010000021.1:0-8370 GCA_964601445.1 uncultured Candidatus Saccharibacteria bacterium | reverse complement strand
TTAAAGACCAGATTGGAATAGACGAAGTGATAGAGCGGCTGGCGCGGATAGAGAAGAAAATAGACAAAGAATAGAAAATCTGATGTCCGAAGAGATTATCCTCATTCATTATCACGAAATATCGCTGAAGGGGGAAAATAGGCCTTTTTTTGAAAGGGCGCTTTTGGCAAATGTGAAAAAGGCATTGGGGAAAGACGGTTGGAAGGATGGCAGGATATTTTCCGGCAGGATAGCGGCAGAGTTGCGTCCGGGCATGTCTCAAGAGTCGGCGAGCGCGCGGCTTCGGCGCGTCTGCGGCATCGCGAATTTCGCTTTTGCGCGGCGGCTTGCCGCCGATTTTGAAGTATGCGCGCGCGCGGCGTTTGAGTTGGCGGCTGAAAAAAAATTCAGCACATTCAGGGTTTCGGCGCGCCGCGCGGATAAGTCATTCCCTATGACTTCACAGGAAATAAACGAGCGGCTCGGCGCCCGCATTAAAGAACAGCTCGGCAAAACGGTTGATCTTGAACGCCCCGAACTGACCTTTTTTTTGGAAATAGCGGGTAAGGCGGCATTTTTGTATTGTGCAAAAGAAAAAGGATGCGGCGGCCTGCCGGTGGGGACTTCCGGCAGAGTGCTTGCCTTGCTTTCTTCGGGTTTTGATTCTCCCGTTGCGGCGTGGCAGATGATGCGCAGAGGATGCGAGGTCTCTTTTATTCACTTTCACAGCTATCCTTCCACTTCAAAGGCATCGCAGGAAAATGTGAAAGAGATAGTCAACATATTGACGAAGTACCAATATCGTTCAACGCTGTATATGGCGCCGTTTCTGCCGGTGCAGAAAGCGATGCTTGCTTTGGTGCCGGACGCTAAAAATCGCGTGGTGATGTATCGCCGTTTCATGATGCGCATTGCGGAGCGCATCGCGGAGAGAGAAAAATACGGCGCGCTGGTGACGGGGGATTCGCTCGGGCAGGTCGCCTCGCAGACGCTTGAAAACATCGGGGTCATTTCTGCCGCGGTGACAGCGCCTGTTTTTCGTCCGCTCATCGGGGAAAATAAAGAAAATATCATTTCCCGCGCGCGGGAAATAGGCACTTTTGAAATTTCTTCACGGCCGTACGAAGATTGTTGCAGCTTGTTCGTGCCCGAACACCCCGAAACGCGCGCAAAGCTTGAAGTGATTGAAGCAAGTGAACAAAAACTGGACGTTGAACGGCTGATACAGGAAGCCGTTGAGAAAATGGAAAGGATTGACATTTCATAACCAGTAAGAGAATATACACGAGAGCTTATGAAGAAAAACATCTTTTTTATCATCTTTGCATTGATCGCTCTTTCCCTGATTGGAGGAGTGAGTTGGTATTATTACTACCATGATCAATCGCAGAGCGATGACTCTGCGGTGAATAAAAACAACGATGAAAATGCGGTTTCGTCTGATAAGTTTCATTTTGAAAACTCAAGAACCGTTTCTATCCCAATCGACGCCGCGCAGAGATGGAAGACTTTTGAAACAGAGGAATTTAGTTTGAGGTATCCGTCAGAATGGTTTTATCTGAAAAATACAATGAACCCTGATACTCAGTTTGGTTTTTCGAACAACAAGGAAGGATTCACCATAAAGAGCGGCGATGTTTTAATAGACATCTCAAATCCTCAACCAAAAGATGCCGCGCTTTCTATTGAGGACTATTTTCGAAAAACATATGGACCGGCGGCCAAGAACGACGCCCATGTTGTATCCGTCGAGCGAATTACTCTAAACGGGAGAACAACTGTTGAACTTGTATGGATGAATGGAGGGCGTTGGCTCTGGGTACCGCTTGCATCAGATCGTTTTGTAGGGCTTACCATCAGCATTGCCCAAGGCACGGGCGCGAAGGAGCAAACGTATTACGATATTTTGTACGTCATGGCGTCCACTATTCAGCTGAAGTAGAGCGATAGCCGTATCGTTTTTCCGATAGGAAACGGAAAGTTAAATAAAGAGATTTTTTACACCACGATTCAAATACCGAAACTTCCAGAGAAATAGGATTACCGCGAAAGTAACGCATCCACACCATTGACGCGGCGTGTTCAATAAGCTAAAATTTTTATCGTTGCGCAGAATAGGCTGTGCAACTTTTGTTCTTTCACAATTTAGTTTGGAGAGGGGAAGCGCATGAAGAGATGGGTGTTTGTTGCGGTGATGGCGGTCGTGTTTCTGTATGTTGGCAGTGCATCCGCGTTTCACATAAACACAAAACCGATTAGTGGTCTTCGTGATTACAACGGGACTTACACAGGAACGCCGGGGACAGGCAGTATCAACTATGTCAACGGTACCCTTTGGCGGGACAATCAGGATGGGGGAGCAGTCTCCCTATGTAATGGCGAGGGATGCGGGAAGCATGCGGGAGTAGATATCCCTGTGGCGAGTGGAACCAATGTATACTCTGTTTCAGATGGGACGGTTTTCTATTCCGCTTGTAACGGAGCAGGATGGGGAGGGCTTATTATAATCCAGACGACGAGTCCTTACACGGGAGAAACTGTTTACGTTTCTTACGCTCATCTAAGAGAGCGATTAGTCTCTTCAGGGTCAATAAGCGAGGGAACCCTCATTGGGAGGAGCGGGGGAGGGTCCGGGGATCTCTGTCCAGGAAATTCCACGGGATCACATCTCCATTTCCAGATTGATAAAAATCATGGGGCGAGCAAGCCATGGGGACCATCCAGCGTCAATCAGCCGGACTCAAATTTCGAGGTAACCCAGTATACCTACAATCCCGTTATATTTTGACAGGGATGTACAACTGGACGTTTGAGCAGGCGGGATTCGCCGAGTATTGGCAGGCGGTGAACGTGTCAAACCAGGGCGTCAGTTCCGGCATCTTTTGGATTGACGGGAATTCCGACCCTTGGATTTGGCGTAACGGAACCGTGCCGTGCGATGTTTTCATTTCCGGCGGGAAGCCGTGCAGTGCGCAGATCGCCGCCGAGGCGGTTAATTACAAATATATGACCGTTACGTTGGAGAACTTTTGCGTCTCCAATCCGGTGAAGATTTACTTCAAGACCTCTCTTTCGGATGCGTGGGATGAAGCCAAAAGTGTTTCGTTCAATTATTCTTCTCCCGCGTCCTACCGCGTGTATATGGGAGGGAACAGCAACTGGCAGGGTATTATCAAAAACATCAGGATAGACCCTGCCGTAAACTGCAACCCGAATGCTTCCGATCCAAACTATTTTTATCAAATTTCCGTGGGGAAATAGTCCCGCGGGAATGCATGTATCGATGAAAAGCGCCGAGAGAAATCTCTCGGCGCTTTTTTCTTTCCGCACGGTCAATCGGGTTTTTCGATTGGCGCAGTTGGCATCCCGTACTCCACCATAGGAGCAAAAGGCGGTTCCTCGGAGTTGAACTGAATGGTTTCCGGCGGCGTTTCGGGGTAAGACGCTTTTTCTTCCTCAGACAGCTCGCCATCGGGTATTTCTGTGCGAGCGTCATGAGTATTTTGCTGAATTGGATTCTCCAGTGGTGCTTCCTCCTTTCTGTCTAATGTTTGACCAAAGGTAAAACACGATACCCAAAATACTGTAAAGGTACTGCAAAGAACAAGGTTTTTCATGCGACCCCCTCCTTTCTTTTTTCTCATAGTATTGTACTATAATGGAGATGGATTTCAAGAACAAGAAGGTGCTCATCATGGGACTGGGGAGCTATCAAGACGGCAGCGGCATTTCCGCGGCGCTTTTTTTCGCGCGCGCTGGAGCAAGAGTAGTGGTGACCGATACGAAACCGGAAAGCGAGCTCGCGCATCAGGTGCGAAAACTCAAGAGGTACGACAATGTCCGTTTCGCGCTTGGAAAGGTTCAGCGCATGAGCGATCTTAAAGGCGTCGACCTTGTCATCAAAAACCCGGCAGTTCCCAAAAGCCACCCGATGCTCGATGGCGCAAAAAAGCGGGGCATCCCCGTGCATAACGACTGGACCATTTTTCTTTCTCTCAAAAAGAACCCGCTTATCGGAGTGACGGGCACGCGCGGGAAAACGACGACGACGATGCTCCTGAACGAATTCCTGAAAGAGCATTACACGACGCGGTTGGCCGGCAACGTTGGCATCTCGCCGCTTGCGGCGGCGGATAAAATAAAAAAGGAAGATATGGTGGTGGCGGAGCTTTCCAGCTGGAATTTGCAACAGCTTCCGACTGTTAAAAAAAGCCCGCATATCGCGGTCATCACAAATTTATTGGTTGACCATCTCAACAAATATAAAAATCTTGACGAGTATTACAAAGATAAAGAGAACATATTCGCTTATCAGTCGGCGGATGATTTTCTTGTAGTCAACAGAGATAATGCCGAACTGCGAAAGAGGGCAAGGAAAGCGCGTTCACGCGTATTTTGGTTTTCCCAAAAGCCGTTTGCGGGTGAAGGGGTGTATGTGAAAAATGGCGCGATATACTTGAATATGAAATGTCCAAGTATACTTGGATGTGAAACATCCAAGTTGCGAATATGTAAAGTAAGCGATATTTTGCTGAAAGGGGAGCACAATCTCCAAAACGCGCTTGCCGCAATATGCGCGGCGCTGATTGCGCATATCTCGCCCGCGCATATCAAAAAAATACTGCGGACATTTGCCGGCGTTCCCAACCGGCTTGAACTGGTGCGCGAAATTGGAGGCGTGAAATATTATAACGATACCACCGCAACCACGCCCGACGCGACCATCGCGGCGCTGCGCGCGCTTGATTCAAAACAAGTCATATTGCTTGCCGGCGGCGCCGATAAAAAATTGGACTATCAAGTGTCGGCAAAGATAATCCCTCAATTTATCAAAACATTGATTTTATTTGAAGGGAGCGCATCCGATAAAATTCTCAAAGAATTAAGGATGTCTCATAATTCATTATTCCTCATTCCTAATTCAAAAATCACAGTTGTGCCATACATTTCAAGCATGAAGGCGGCTATGCTTATTGCAAAGCGCTATGCGGTTCGCGGCGACATCGTGCTTTTGTCTCCCGGCGCCGCCAGCTTCGGCATTTTCAAAAACGAGTTTGACAGGGGCAAGCAGTTTATCAAAGAGGTTTATTTACTCATTAAAAAGTAAGTGATATGATGCGCATATGGCTCCTCCAAGGCAATTATTTGATATATCGCTTTCCGCTATTTTGAAAGTGGCGGGCGTGGTTTTTGGGTTTGTATTTTTATATCTCATCAAAGAGGTTCTTGCCATTTTATTGTTAGCCATTATCATCGCGTCTGCGGTGGACCCGTGGGTGAGTTTCTTTGAGAAATATTTCGTGCCGCGCCTCTTGGGGGTATTTTTGGTGTATCTTGTTGTATTGGGCGCGCTGGCGGCGGTGCTCTATTTTATGATTCCGCCTATTATTGATCAGATAAAACAGTTTGCCGTCGTTCTTCCCGATTATTACGAAGCGCTTTCAAGGCAAGTGTTTCGGACGACGCGGGGCATTTCTCCTGATTGGGCGAAAGAGGCGCAGGCGTTTCTTATCAGCGCGGGCGAGCAGATTAAAAGTTACACTTCCGGCGCCGTACAGGCATTTTCCGCTTTGTTCGGCGGCGTTGCGGCATCAGCGGCGGTCATCGTTATCTCTTTTTATTTGGCGGTTCAACGGAGAGGAGTAGAAGATTTTTTGCGCTTGGTGACTCCTCAAGATCAGGAAAGGTATGTGCTTGGTCTGTGGAAACGCGTAGAAATAAAATTGGGGCGCTGGTTTCAGGGACAGCTTTTGCTTGGATGCGTGGTGGGGGTTGCGGTTTTTGCGGGGCTTTCCGTCATCGGGGTGCCCTACGCGCTCGTGTTGGGCATGATCGCGGGTATTTTTGAAATCGTGCCGATAGTCGGCCCTTTGTTTTCCGCTTTGCTTGGCGTGGCGGTCGCGGTGCTTATTTCGCCTTTTCTTGCCGCGCTTACCCTTTTGTTTTATTTCATCGTACAGCAGGTGGAAGCGCATATACTCGTGCCGCTTTTAATGCGCCGCATCATGGGGTTGAATCCGGTCGTGGTGATAGTCGCCCTGCTTATCGGCGCGAAATTAGGCGGCGTACTGGGCATGGTGCTTGCGGTGCCGGTGGCTACCGTCGCGGGCGAAGCGCTTGAAGATTTTGCACAGACAAAATCAGCCGGCCAAAACATATAGACGCATGGCTATTTTATACATCGTTGCCACGCCCATAGGCAATTTAAAAGATATCACGCAGAGGGCGCTCGCGGCGTTACGAGAGGTTGATATTATTTTATGCGAAGATACGCGCGTTACCGCGAAACTTTTGGCGCGGTATGATATTGCAAAACCGCTGAAGTCGTACCATCAGCACTCGCGTCTTGCAAAAACAGACGCCATTTTAACCATGCTCGCCGAGGGGAAAAGCGCCGCGCTGGTTTCCGACGCGGGCACCCCCGGCATTTCCGACCCGGGAGGAATGTTAGTGCAGGCGGCGGTTGCGCGGTTCGGCGATGAGGTAAAAATTGTGCCCATTCCGGGCGCGAACGCCGCAATTTCCGCATTGTCTATTTCCGGATTTCCGGCGGATTCGTTTCGGTTTCTCGGTTTCCCGCCGCACAAAAAAGGGCGCAAAACATTTTTTGAAAGCATCGCGGCCATGCCCGAAACCATCGTGTTCTATGAATCAAAACACCGCATAGAAAAAGCGCTTGCGGAGCTTGCCTGCGTCATCGGCGACCGCGAAATAATGCTCGCGCGCGAGCTGACCAAGCAATTTGAAACGCTCTATCGCGGCACGGCGGCGGAGTGCCTTGAAAAATTGCGCAGTGATAAAACCCTCGGCGAGTTTGTAGTAGTTATATCTCCCGAAGTCCGACTTCGGGAGATATTTTGACTTTTGGGTGCGGCAGGAATAACCTGAATGCATGGCAGACAAGAAAAAATTTTATATCACCACTTCCATTCCGTATTTGAACGCGCCTTTGCATATAGGGCACGCGCTGGAGTTTGTGCAGGCGGACGCCATTGCGCGGTATCATCGCCTTTTGGGCGATGAAGTGTTTTTGCTGACGGGGACGGACGAGCATGGCGCAAAAATCGCCTCTGCGGCGGGGCGGGAGGGAAAGACGCCGCAGGAATTCGTGGACGATATTTCCGTTCAAACAAAAGAAGTGCTTGCGGCGCTCGGTATTTCTTACGACGGGTTTATTCGGACCAGCGATGCGGAAAAACATATTCCGGCGGTGCAAAAAATATGGCAGAAACTCAAAGCGCACGGCGACATATATAAAGAAAAATACCGCGGGAAATATTGTACGGGATGCGAGGCGTTTTTACGCGATACCCAAATGCGGGACGGTTATTGCCTCATTCATGAAAAGCCGGCAGAGGAGGTGGAAGAGGAAAATTATTTTTTTCGATTTTCAAAATACGCCAAAGAGGCGGAGCGGCTCATCAGGGAAGACGCAATTACGGTTCTCCCGCTCTATCGCAAAAAAGAAGCGCTGAATTTTTTTTCCGAAGAGGGAACGCGGGATGTGAGCGTTTCGCGGCCGGCGCAAAGCGCGGGGTGGGGAATTCCCGTGCCGGACGACGACAGCCAGACGATATATGTGTGGGCGGACGCGCTGTGCAATTATCTTTCCGGCATCGGGTTTGACGCGGAGGAATTCAGAAAATGGTGGCCTGCGGATGTACAGATAATAGGAAAGGACATCGCGCGATTTCACACTATGATGTGGCCCGCCATGCTATTGGCGCTCGGGCTTGAATTGCCAAAAAGTATTTTTATTCATGGGCATATCAGCAGTGAAGGGAAAAAAATATCCAAGTCGGCGGGCAACGGAGTAGACCCGCTTGCGCTGGCGGCACAATACGGCAAAGACGCGGTGCGCTGGTTTCTTTTGCGCGAGATACCATCAGATGACGACGGTGATTTTTCTTTTGCGCGGCTTCATGAGCGGTATACTTCCGATTTACAGAACGGGCTTGGCAATTTAGTGTCGCGCACAACCGCGCTTGCGGAGAAATATCCGCACATATGGAAGGGAATGGAAATGAAAAATACGCTTGTCACCTCGCGCGCGGCGATTTTTGGCGCATATCAGAAAGCTATTGAACGGTTTCAATTGCACGCGGCGCTTGCCGAGGCATGGAGGATGGTGGATGAGTCAAATAAACTTATTGAAGATACCAAGTTGTGGGAAATAATGCGAACCGACCCGTTGCGCGCAAGGGAAGCGCTCAAGGCGCTTGCGGAAAACATATATGTCACAGGTATTTTGCTTGCCCCATTTTTACCCGAGACGGCGGAGAAAGTATTGCGGGCGGTCGGCGCGAAAGAGGCGGCGTTTTTTAAGCAGACCGCGCAGACCGTATTATTTCAAAAGCCGGAACAAACGCTATTCCAGAAGATTGAATTATG
>CAZRNH010000020.1:4616-8593 GCA_964601445.1 uncultured Candidatus Saccharibacteria bacterium | reverse complement strand
CCACATTGGACCGGCGCTCACCGCCCCGCTCACCGCATAATTCACTAGATTAGCGGCATCCAAAGATATCTCCAACGCCTTATTATTATACCGCATATCGCGCGTAACGGAAAAATTCGCCGACCCCGCGGTGGTCGCATGCGTACGAACGCGCAGTACTTGCGGAGACCCTCCCACGGTAATCGTGCCGGACCAGTCAAATACGGTGCCGTCATAATATGCGGAAAAAGGAATATTTTGAGTTACGGCATCGTTGGGAAAATTAAGTACAAGAAATCCGGTGGTGGAAATATTTTGCCCATAAGTAAAATGCACATGCCTCGTGTCGGACAGACGCGTTCCTGAAGGAGGAAGCGCGCTTTCGGTAATGCCCGCTCTGCCGGACGCGAGCACTTCAATTGTTTTGAGTTTTGAGGGATTGCTTATCAGACGCACTTGCATCGTTCCCGTCTGCGCCGTTTTGCCGGTGATGCGGTCAAATACGACGGCAAACCCGCCGCCCGCCAGCGTTATATTGGCAATCTCCGTTGTTGCCGGAAGAGGGTATATGATATTATTCGGGTCTCCCAAGACATAACTCGTCCCTTTAAAAAGGGTGTATTGCGCCGGTTCAAAATATACGCCGTAACTTGACGCCCCTAAAGAAGAAACGGTGCGCGTGCGCGCGAGATTCACCACATCAAGTATTTTGAACGCGCTCGTTTTTACTTCAAAATTGCCCGACACGGAACTATAACCGACAAAAAGCGACACGGAGAGTATCGCCAGCACCGCCATGGCAACCAACAGTTCTATGAGGGTGAAACCTTTTCTGGAATTATGAATCATGAATTATGAATCATGAATGAAAGACATTCAGAATTCCTAATTCTTAATTCTTAATTCTTTTTCAAATGTTATTCAGCACGCTATACATCGGCGTAATCATGGAAAGCGCGAAAAAGCCGACGCCGGCGCCGATAATCACCATCATAATCGGCTCTATAATGGTAGAAAGATTTTTCGTGAGATTATTCACCTCGTCTTCATAAAAATCGGCGAGCTTTGAAAGGACTTTTGTTAAACTTCCCGTTTCCTCTCCTACCGCTATCATTTGCGTGACCAGCGGAGGATACAGCAGGGCGTAAGGCCGGAGGGACTCGTATAGCGTCTTCCCTTTTTGTATTTCCTGCGACGCATGCGCGAGAGATTGCGAAAAAAAATGATTGGAAAGCGTATGGGAAAGAATCTCAAGCGCTTTCACGATGGGCACGCCGGAATCAATTAAAATGCCGAGCGTGCGGCACATCCGCGCCGAGTTCATTTTTTTTGAAAGCCCTTTGATGACTGGCATTTTCAATACGGTCGCGTCAAATCCGCGCTTTCCTCCCGCCGTTTTCAGCGTAAAACGCGCGGCCCATATAAAAGCGATAACCCCTCCCACCGCGAGATACCAGTAATTCAGCATGATATCGGAAAGGAAAATGAGAAATTTCGTGCTTGCGGGAAGATCGGCGCCAACTTCTTTGAATGTTTCGGCGAGTTTTGGCACCACCAATATCATCATCAGATATCCCACCAAAAGCATAACCATGAAAATCACCGCGGGATACATAAGCGCGCCTTTCACGCGGGAAATGATATCGTGATCTTTTTTCATTTGATCGGCCAAGCCATTCAACACCTCTTCCAGATTTCCCGCCGTCTCGCCGATACGCACCATGCTCACATACAAATCGGGAAATGCGGCTGAATGTTCGGCTAACGCATCGAAAACCGGCCTTCCCGCCTGTACGCGGTCAGCCACTATTGCAATGATGGTTTTAAGTTTTTCGCTTTCCGCCTGCTCGCCAAGCACCGAAAGCGCGCGATTCAGCGGAAGCCCCGCGCCTATCATGACCGCAAGATTTCTCGTAAACATTATTTTATCCACCAATGAAATATTCTTGAACCCATAAAACCGCGCGAGTAATTTGGCAAATATGTTTTCGCCGGCGGCCGACTCTTCCTGCACTATGGTAAGCACAAACCCTTCCTGCCTTAACGCGCGCGCCAGCTCTTCGCGGTTCTTGGCGTCCCGCGTGCCGGATTGCGTTTTTCCGTCTATTGACTTGGCGGTATAGGTGAATGTAGACATATGCGCTACGCTAAAATCAAAATGCAAAACTCAAAGTGCAAAAATTAAGAAATCGCAAACATTTTTCTTTGTAAAAATGTTTACTCCGCAATTTTGATTTTTGATTTTTGCATTTTTTAGATTATTCTTTAGTGACCCTTAATATCTCCTCCAATGAAGTATATCCTTGCGCGGCTTTTATAAAACTGTCTTCCACCATGGTGGTCATGCCTTCGGCGCGCGACGCTTTTTCAATATCCATAAACGACGCTTTTTTTAAAATAAGTTCCCTTACTTTTTCCGTCACCTCAAGCACTTCATAAATGCCCACGCGCCCTTTATACCCTGAAGGAAATTCTTTTGACGGCTTTGGCTTGAAAAAAGGAATAACTTCCCAAGTATCGTTCTGTCCTATCGCTTTTTCTTCCTTCATTTTCTTCAATATCGCGTCAAGATCAAACGATTGAGCGAAATTTTTTATCTGATCTTTATTGAGCGTGTATTTTTCCTTTTCGGGACACAACCGCCGCACCAGCCGCTGGGCGATAATCGCGTTCACGGTAGAAGCGATAAGAAACGGCTCCACCTGCATGTCTATAAGCCGCGGCAATGCGCCGGCGGCTGAATTGGTATGGAGCGTGGAAAGCACCAGATGGCCGGTGAGCGCGGCATTGACGGCGAGCGATGCGGTCTCCGTGTCGCGGATTTCGCCGATCATGATGATGTTGGGGTCCTGGCGCAAAAGCGCGCGCAAGCCCGCCGCGAACGAAAGCCCTATGGCGGGCTTTACCTGCGTCTGATTCACGCGCGGCATACGGTACTCAATCGGGTCTTCAATGGTAGAAATATTCACTTCCGGCGTATTAAGTATTTCAAGCGCGGTATACAGCGTGGTGGTTTTGCCGGAACCGGTCGGCCCGGTAACCAAAAACATGCCGTTTGGTTTGCGAATCGCGCGCATGATGCGCTCCAGGGACTCGCTATGAATGCCGAGCCCTTCTAAGCTGTTGGCATGGCCCTCCTCGCGCAAAAGACGCATGACTATTTTTTCTCCGTCGTACACGGGAATGAGCGACACGCGGAAAGAAATTTTGTATTCGGTCGCCTCCAGTTTAAAACGGCCGTCCTGCGGCAGGCGATGTTCGTCAAGACGCAAACTGGAAAGCACTTTTATGCGAGCAGTGATGCCCTGCTGAAGTTTTTTCGGCAAAGTCATCGCGTCATGCAAAATACCGTCTATCCGATAACGGATAATTACTTCCTTTTCGGTCGGTTCTATGTGTATGTCAGACGCGCTTTCAGTTATGGCATGGCGCAAGAGAGAGTCTACTATTTTAATGATCGGCAAGTCCTCTGCGGCGCGGGCAAGCTCTTCAGTCCTTGCCTCCGTCTCTTCTTCTCCTTCTTTTTGCGTACGCACTATTTTTCCTTCAAGCGCTCCCAATTCTTTTATTTCTTCTTCGGTGGTAATACCTTTTTTGTGCGCAAAAAGCTCGCTGAACTCCTCTTCCATGCTTTGCTGATACTGTTTAAGCGCCGCCGCAATGCTCGCGGAATTCGTCAGGCGAGGCAAAACATTCAGATTCGCCTTTTTACGGATAAACTCTATCGTCTGAATGTCTTCCGGGTCGGTCATGGCGACTTCAAGGTTATTGCCGCGCAGGCGAAACGCGACGATATTGTATTTGCGCGCGATAATCTCCGGAATAATCTGCAACGCTTCAACCGGAATGGAATCCTTCTCTAAATTTACGAACGGAATGCCTAAAATATACGCCTTAAGCTTTATCACTTCCTCTTCGGAAATAACTTTCTGCCGAATAAGAACGGCTTCAAGCTTGTCGCCTGTTTGTTCCGCCTCTTTCTCCGCGACCGTAATCTG
>CAZRNH010000020.1:1167-4606 GCA_964601445.1 uncultured Candidatus Saccharibacteria bacterium | reverse complement strand
TTTATAAACTGCGTTATGGTTCCCACTGCCAGCCCGATACATTTCAAGGGGCTTTCACCAGCTTGTGCGCGCATTCCCCGAAGGGTGGACTCCCTTTCAGATGTATCGGGTTGGCGGTGGGACACCTTAATGTATATATAAATAGGGCGTACATCTGAAAGGGAGTCCCCCCTTCGGGGAGGGATGCCTTTAGAGGGAGGCGTACAAAAGATATTGTTTCGTAATTCAAGGTACATAAAATGATTAAGCGGCAGGCCTATCCAGTATCTCTTTTATTTTGGCGACAATTTCCGGAAGATCGTAATTCGCCTTCACCAAATAAGTGGTCGCGCCAAGCGCGATAACTTTTTCCACATCTTCTACCGCTTCAAGATTGGTGAGCACGATAACAGGCACCCCTTTCAACGATGCGTCCTTTTTTATTTCGGCAAGCACGGCAAAACCGTCCATTTTCGGCAAAATAAGATCAAGGAGAATAATATCCGGCAATTCTTTTTTTGCGAGCGCAAGCCCCGCTTCTCCGTCATACGCGTTCTGAACTGAAAACCCCCCTCCTTCCAAAATCGCCGTGAGCGTCTTTTGCAAAGTCGCTTCATCTTCTATAAATAACACTTTTTTCATATGATGCGCTGAACCGCCGGAAGAGAAAACCAGAATTTTGAACCCACCCCCTCTTGTGATTCAAAATCCACCTTCCCGCCGGAGGCCTCTATAATAAACTTGACTAAAAATAAGCCGACTCCCAAGCCCTTCGTTTGCAGTGATGCTTCTTTCGCCGAGCGGAAAAATTTGCGAAACACATGCTTGTGCTCGTACTGCGGTATCCCCATGCCTGTGTCTTTTATTTCACACACTACGCTTTCCCCTTGCCGCCACAGCGCCATATAAATAACGGAATGGGTCCTGCTGTATTTTATCGCGTTATCTATAAGATTTTCAATAACCATCTTTACTCTTATGGGATCGCCAAGCGCTTTCGGAAGATGTTCTTCCTCTTTTAAGTCAATGGCATGCTCTTTGGCGATAAGGTCGTTCTTTCGCGAAGCGACCGCCTCGCGCACAATTTTTCCCATATCTATCGGCTCGGAAGCGATGGCAACTTTGCCGGATTCTATCCGCGCCACATCCAGCAAAGAATTGACGATGTGGATCATTTTATTGCTGTTTTCTTTTATCATCCCCAGCACTTCTTCCCATTTTACCTTATCCGGTTCTTCCGACCCGCTCTCCATCATGCTCACCGACCATTTCAGCGAAGTAAGCGGCGTAAGCAGTTGATGGGAAATAATGTTCAGAAATTGCGATTTCATACGGTCCACCTCTATCACTCTCGTAAAACTCTGAATGATGATATGGCCGAGCACTAAAATAATCCCCGCCGTTACCAGCGAAGTAAGCGCGCTCATTTCCGGATCGGAGCTGTAGTTTGCCGCGACAAAATAAGTCGTGAGCGTGGATACAATCACGATGACGCCCATGAGTATAAAAAGAAAAATAGGGCATTTCCGAACCGGCGCGCCGAATTCGTCTCTGCACTGTTTCGCTAAATTCAGTTTTTCGCATATATTCATGAGTATCATATATCTTTTCACAGTATACCATATGGGAGCGCGTGATGCGAACAGAATCAATTGATTGCGTTCTCATTCCGCGCTTCTATGAAAGCGTTGACTCGCCTCGCGGCAGGAAGTAGTATGAAAGCGCATTCACGACAAATAACATCGGGCCGTAGTGTAACGGCAGCACGAGTGCTTTGGGAGCATTTAGTTCGGGTTCAAATCCCGGCGGCCCGACCAATAAACAACAAGGTAACGCGAATAACTTCGTTGAACATAAGAAGAGTTTAAAGAAGACGGTATTTTTACTGTCTCAAATGATTATCAATGAATGCAATGATACCGCGAAATTTACACATCTTCCAGCGATCGTCGGATAATATGCAAATTCAAATTTGAACCTACGGCAAGGCCTTGCCAAGAGGCGCGCAAAACAAAATCACCCTCATCAAGCGCGGGGAATGTAAACAGTTTTAATCAAGAATAACGACATCCGCGGTGGTAATGCCGAAGCGAAGCGCTTTTTCTTTGGAAGACATCCAGATATCCAGATTGTTTTTCTTGCGGCGGTGCATGCGGTCTTCCACCACGAATACCTTCTCGCCGAAATATTGCGGGATAAGAACTTTCGTGCCGAAAGGAAACTGATTAGTCGCCACAATGCCGTCGCGTACATGCGTACCGGAGGCAGTGATAAATGGGGTATCATCGGTTTCTTCCGGCGTACTGGAATAAGCGGTTACTGTCATCGCGCGCGTCGTCATCGCGCGCGCAGGAGCGGCATTTTCAACAGGCAAAACTTGCTCTTCATTATTATTGGACGATGCTATCGCATATGCGGGCGTGAAGGCAAACAGCGTATCAATCTTTTCCCGTTCGTCCGCGGCTAAAACCTCATTTGACGCGGATACGGGCTGAAGCGAGCTCTCTTTCTGAACGCGAGAACCCGTAAAAGAGGAAAAAGCGAGCATTACCGCGATATATATATTAATCATAATGGTTTTTCCGATATTTCCAACAAAAAAGCCCCTTTGTGGGACTCATGTATAGACATATCATATTGTGGACGCAATAATACTCTTTATTACAATTTTGTCAATAGCTGTTTCGGTTGACGCAATGTGCGTATGCGGATATTATAATGTGCATGGAAACATATATTTCAAAAAAGGAACGAAAGGAAGAGGAGAAAGAAAAGCGTAAAAAATCAAAAATGTTTAAAAGCGCGTCTGTTTTTATTGTGACGGCGCTTGTGGTTGCCGGCGGTATTGCGTGGATGTGGCGTTACGCGGGACGCATTCCGCAAGCCGCACAAGGAGATATTATTTCAAAAAACGGCCTGCATTGGCATGCAAAAATCGCTCTGTTTATTGAAGACAAAGCGCAGGAAATTCCAGAAAACATCGGTATAGGCATCACGCACAATCCCATTCATACGCATGACGCAACGGGAGAAATTCATCTTGAATTCTCCGGTTTAGTAAAGAAAAACGACCTCGCGCTTGGGAAATTTTTTGACGCGTGGGGAAAGAAATTTTCATCTTCCTGTCTGCTTGATTCCTGTATAAAAGAAAACAAGACGATACAAATGACAGTGAATGGAAAAGAGAATACGGAATTTGAAAACTATATCATGCAAGATAAAGATGTAATAGAAATCAAATACAAATAACATAAAACACCTCCGCATAATAGCGGAGGTGTTTTAGCTCATCTCTCACCTTATCTCAACCGAAATGCGCCTGAAAATCCTTCCAAAAGATTCGCAAGAAAGAAATCCCAGATGCCCTTTTTTCTAGCACCAGAGAAATCCTGCGCAGGAATGACAGGCGCGGGGACAACGGACGGCTGTTGCGGATACTGCGGATACAATGAAGGAGAAG
>CAZRNH010000020.1:0-1157 GCA_964601445.1 uncultured Candidatus Saccharibacteria bacterium | reverse complement strand
ATACGGCTGGGGCGGCGCAAAACCGGCCGGAGGAACCGCCGTGCCCGACGGCTCGCCCGCAGGAAACGGCTCGCACGGCCCTTCTTTTGTCACCGCGACATTGTCGCGCTTGGCAAAACAGCCGTTCGGATAAGTCCGCTTATTTTCTCCGCATACGGGATGAAACTCGCGCGGACACGCATCCTCGGTTCCCGCCGGAAAAGGAGCGGGCGAAACACCCGATGGCGGCGGAGAAAATACGCCCGGCCTGAACAGTCCGTCCGGAGACGGCGGTTCCCTTCGCTCTCCCTGCGGACATACAAATTCCCATCTGCCTTCTTTGCACACCGGCCCCGTGCATCCCGCGGGAGTCGGCATGCACGGTTTCGGACCTTCACATGAACCAAAGGTGTTCGGCAATACTCCTTGAGGGCGGCCAAACTCACTTTCATTTCCCGGCACGCCTTGTCTGAATAACTCACCCGGCGGCGGGGCGCCTTGCGATGGATTAAATTTCGCGCACTCATCGCGGCGCGCGGGGTCGGAGCAATACTTTACGCATTCCTCCGGACCTTTGCATCCGCCGGGACCCGCAAACGCGCCCATGACGCCTTCGGGAAAACCTGTTCTGAAACCCTCCTCGTTTCTCCGGTCAAAACTCGGCGCGCGGAAAATACCGCATTCCTGGTGATGAGCCGGATCGGAACAAAACCTGATGCATTCCTCGGGTCCTTTGCATCCGCCGGGACCGGCGCGGAACCCGCCCTCAAATCCTTCCGGCCTCCTGAATTGCCCTTCCAATGCGCGAAACTGTTCAAACCGCTCAAACCGCTCATCCTTAAAACGGTCAAAGTCCTCATCTTGCCCGAACTCTCCCGGGCCGCGCCTCCCGCGCTCCGCCTCATGCACAAACTGTTTCAACATATGCTCGGCCTCTTCTTTCTTGAAACCGCCGTGCGCCACGGCAAACGCGAGACATTCCTCTACGCGCTCCGGATTGCGGCAATACTCCCGGCATTCTGTATCCGATTTGCATCCGCCGGGACCGCCTTGCTCTTTCACTTTTTGCGAAAGACCCCTTCCGCGCTCCGCCATTTTCAGCTCATCTTGCGACATAAGGCCGTTCTTTTGGGCAAACGCGAAACACTCTTCCTGATGGTCGGGATTCTCGCAGTAAT
>CAZRNH010000019.1:0-8718 GCA_964601445.1 uncultured Candidatus Saccharibacteria bacterium | reverse complement strand
CCAAGCTCATCGGAACTGCGAGACATTCTTCAAGGGGAGACCCGCAGAGCGCCCCGCAACGAGATTATGTTTGTAAACAATGCCGGCATTTCTTATAATTCCTAACGAGGAGCATGTGAAAACTTGTTTTCACAATGTCCGAGCGACGGAATTTCAAGCGGTGTCACTTTCCGTGACATCGCTTACATTTTATACTCTTAATGAAAGTCCCCCGTATTTTCTTGTCTTCATGCTTCTGTCTTTTTCTACGGACTGAATGACTTTATGAACAAGCTGTTTTGGATCGCTTTCGTATACTATCTTGCCCGGCCCGCGATGCATTTTCTCCACAATTTCAGGAATAAAATCCGCCGCGCCGCCGGACCCCGTCAGAACGCCCTGCGTCTTTCTGTCTTCAAAAGCGACGGTAAACTCATGCAGGCTCCCCATGCGCCCGCAAATGGTGATAATCGCGTCTGAAGAACGAATAAGCAATAAGTCCCTCCCCGTATAATCAAAACCGGTGTAAATAATAAGATCAAAGTAATCCGTCGGCAAGCGATAGGTCTTTACATGCGCAAATTCGGAAATTGCCGGAGAAATGCCGATGGACATCCCTCCCGCTTCTTTAGCGCCCTTTGCCGCCCAAAACGGAATGCCGGTCGTCGCTCCCGTCACCAGCACCGCCCCTTGACGCGCGATTTCCCGCCCCACCTCCATGGCAAGCTCCGACGCATTTGGCGCGCAATGCCCCGACTCCGCCGCCCCCGACACGCAAATTTTAAATTTCGGCGATGAACTCATAATCAATATAGTAACATATCGTCTACTCCAACTCAAACGACTCGCCCGCGCGCGGGACTGCAACATGCATCGCAAACTGGTCTCTTGCCTTCACCGCAAGCGCACCTGCGGATTCTTCCTCGCCCTGTACCACAAAAAGTTTTTTCAGCGAATGCCGCATGGGCTCTATCCATTCAAGCAGTTTCTTTTGGTCAGCGTGCGCCGAATAACCGGAAATCTGAAGCACGCGCGCCCTCACTTCCACCTGCTCGCCCGCAATTTTCACCGTCTGTGCGCCTTCAAGCAGGCGCCTGCCCAGCGACCCTTTCGCCTGATAGCCGATAATAAGCAGGGTATTTTTTGGGTCGGACAAATACAATTTTTCGTGATACATAATCCTCCCGCCGTTAGACATGCCCGACCCGGCAATAATAATTTTGGGCGGCCGCACCGCGTTAATCGCTTTTGACTCTTCCGGAGACGGCGTGAACTTCAAACCGGGAAAATTGAAAATTTCATCTCCCGATTTTATAAGCTGTATCGCCTCGTGGTCGTAAAATGAAGAGTGTTTTTTATAAATCTCGGTAATTTTAATGGCGAGCGGCGAATCAATGAATACCGGCACGCGCGGAATCCTGCCGTTTTCCACTAATTCGTTCAACTCATATAAAAGCTCTTGCGTTCGTTCGGTGGCGAAAGAAGGAATCATAAGGGTCCCGCCCGCGCGCACGGTTTCTTCAATCACATCTTCCAATATATCTTTGCGCGCGCGGGAAACCTCATGAAGCCGGTCGCCGTAAGTGGACTCAATAAGCGCGTAATCGGCTGATTTTTCTTCATGCATATCGCGCAAAAGCGGCGCGGGAGAATTGCCGAGGTCGCCTGAAAACACTATCTTTGTCGTTTTTTCACCGCGCCGGACGAATACTTCCGCCATCGCGGAACCAAGTATGTGCCCCGAGTCATATAACCGAAAAGATATATCTTCGGAAAGTTCCGTCATTTTCCCGTAAGCTATCGGTTCAAAGAGCGCGCACGCATTATCCACATCCTTTATATTATAAAACGGCTCCACCCCATCCCATTTTGCTTCATGCCTTAACACGCGCTCGGAATCCAAAAGCAGTTCTTTCGCGAAATCAAGCGTGGGCGCGGTCGCAAAAACAGATCCGCGGAATCCGTCGCGCGCGAGCTTCGGCAAGCGGCCGATATGGTCAATATGCGCGTGCGTCACAATCGCCGCGTCCACCGTTTTTGGGTCAAACGGAAAAGGGTCGTAGTTCAGCGATTCCGCAAAACGGGACCCCTGGAACATACCGCAGTCAATCAGCAATTTCGTCCGCTCGGTTTCAAGCAGATAACACGCGCCCGTCACCGACTGCGCGCCGCCGCAAAAAGTAAGTTTTATCATACAAAACGAATTAGGAATAAAGAATAAAGAATGGGAAATAGAATGGGAAGCTTTCTCCATCTGAATCCTTCATAATTCATAATTCCTTATTCATAATTCATGAAGTAATGCGTCAAATTTCACTGCGTCTTCAAACGGGCCGATGAGCGCAAGGTTCAGATTTTGAGGAATAAATAATTCGCGCGCGATCGCGTTCACTTCGTCCCGCGTTACTGCGCGCGTTTTTTCCATACTCTCTTCGGGCGTCAGCGCGCTTCCCTTTATAATCTCCTGCCCGCCGAAAAACCCCGCCAGCGCATCGGAGCTTTCCAAGTCTATATAAGTCTTCCCCTGAAAATAATTTTTCGCTTTTTCCAGCTCCGCTTCCGTCACGCCGTCTTTTTGCATGCGCGCAAATTCCGCAATGGTCGCGCGCACCGCGTCATGCGCGCGCGCATTGTCCACACCCGCGCTCGCGTACAAATATCCGGTGTCGGACGAAACATCGGAACTTGCATATATATAATATGCCAGGCCTTTTTGCTCGCGAATGGCGGTAAACAGCCGCGAAGACATATTCCCTCCCAGCACGCTCGCCAACAGCGACTGCGCGAACCGTCTTTCGGAAAACGCGTTTATGCTTGACCGAAAAGCGAGACAAAAATGCGTCTGGTCCGTTTTTTTATACTGAATTAAACTCCGCGGCTTGTCCTGTTGTTCTTCCACCGCAGGTTTTGCCGGCTTGCCTTTTCGTTCAAGCGCCGGAGCGAAATACCGAGCCGCTTTCCCTGCGAGAGCGTCCCCATCAAAATTCCCCGCCACGCATACCGCGATATTGTCGCAGGTATAATGCGTATCCATATACTCCGCAAAGTCCTTTCGGGTAAACGCCTTAATTATTTCTTTTTCTCCAGTAATGGGCCATCCCGCGGGCTGGTCTCCATACATCAATAATTCCAAAAGCTCGCCCACTTTGCGCTTGGGATCGTCGTTGTACATGTTTATCTCTTCCACAATAACCCCTTTTTCTTTCTCTATTTCTTTCTCATCCAATTTCGCGCGGAAAACCATATCGGCGGTAATTTCCAACGCCAAGTCCAAATGCGTATAATCCGCCTTTACATAATACGCCGTGGATTCATTCCCTGTGTATGCATTGAATTCCGCTCCAACTTTGTCCAAAGCCTCGGCGAGAACAAGCGCGGTCGGCCATTTTTCCGTACCCTTAAAAAGCGCGTGTTCCAAAAAATGAGAAATACCGTTGATGCGCTTTGTTTCGTATTTGGACCCCGTCCCTACGAAAACCAAAACCGTCACTGTCTTGGTGTCGCGCATAGGCACACTCACTAACCTCACTCCGTTTTGCAATGTTATTTTTTTATACATAGCGCAAGTGTAGCGCAAAACAGAAAATTCTTCAAATTATTCCGCCACCTCATACACCCGATAGAGAGCGTCTTGGCCGTTATCGTAGTAGTTCTCTTCCAGCGCTTCTTGTTTGAGCGTTACCCCCATCTGCTCCAGTTCCTGCCGGTGGCGCTCCATCAATCGCTGGGAGGTTCCAAGCAGATGCATACTCAATAAAACGGGTCTGCCGTCGGCGCGCGCCTTTGTTTTCAGTTTTTCCACAAATGCTTGCATTAAATTCCAGCCGAGCCCTTGTCCTTGCGCCTGCGGAGCAACGGCAATGTCTTCCATGTAAATACACGGCTCGCCGTCGTCGGTCTCGTCTTCCACGCCCGCGAGATAACCGATCATCTCCGGTTTGGCTCCCTTTTTTCGCTCGCCGAAAAGAGCAACCGAATACGCAAACCCATTCTGATTTTTAATGTCCCGGCGCAGCCCCGCGCCTTGGATAAAATCTTCTTCGTAAATTTGTTCTTCCAGCTCCAGCATGGCCGGGAGATGATCTTTCCCTAAAGATATCACTTCCGGATTGAAAAAGGTTGCGGGGATGGGTTTCTGTTTTTCCGTTGCGGGCGCGCGGCCTTCTTTCTTTGTTTCCGCAGACCCATCCCACACCACCTTCACTTCCGCGCCATCCGCTTCCAGATAATACCCGTCCGCGCGATTGGCGCCGCCGATCTTTTGATACGCGGAAACATCATCAGGCATCTGGCGTAAAGCTCCTGAAGTCGGCAAATCGTTGTTGGACTTGCCAAGCACTACTTTTTTGGCGCCAATGGATTGAGCATAGTCGGCAAGATAGGCAAACAACTCTCGAGTAAGCTGTTCCGGATAGTGCGAGCTGTACAGCGTGTTTGACTCAATATTATCCACCACAAGCGCGGGGGCTCCTTCCGCGTCTTCCCCCAGCCAGCACCACGCGGCCGTTACCGGTTCGTTTTTCGCTTCGTCCCAGATATTCACGATCTGAATGCCTAAGTCCGTAGTGTAGTCGGCAATGGTGGACTCTCCCCCGTCCGCGTGATATCCTCGCTCAATGGAAATACAGCAGGGCGAGTAATTCGCTTGGTAGAGATCAACATCGGGGTTTCTCGCCCATACGAATACGCTCATGGGCTGGTCATCCATCTTTTCTTTATCTTTGTCTCCTTTTTCGGAAAAGAGATTGGCAAGCGTGGTGCGGTCGGTCCGAAAATGGCTGAACTGCTCTTCCATGCCGTTTTGCATTTCCTGTATCAAGGCATCAGCCCGCTCGGCGGAAAGACAAGGGGCAAGAGCGGTCGGCAAGCCGGCCTGAAACTCTTCCAGGCGCCGTTCCAAAACAGCAAACTTGGAGCGCATCTCTTCCTTGGCTTTGGCAAGATTTGCTTTCAGCTCTATGATGTTCCCGCCGGACATCTTGGAAGGATCTTCAAACTGCCGTTCAGCGGCCATCAGTTTCTCATGCGCCTGATGCACATCGTTTTTCAACTGCGAAAAACCGTTGATGTCGTTCTGCGTTTTATCCCACAACGCGACGGTCTGGGGATTCTCCAGTTTCTTGCTCAAGCTCTCTATGCCTTTTTGAATCCCTTGCGCCTTGCGGTCGTCGCCTTCGCGCCGCGCTTTCTCCATTTCCTCGCGCATAGCGGCAATTTTTTCTGAAACAGCGTCTTGGGATTCCAGAGGAACGCGAAATTGGGAAAGCTCAGCGCGATACTGTTTCAACACTTCCTTCACCCGATGCGCATAGCTGTCAATGGTTTCTTTGATGCGTAAAATGGGCGTGGCGATCGTTTCGGAAAATGCCACGGTTTCTTTGCCGGATTCCAAAGAAAAATATCGGGTTTCTCCATAGTCAAGCCATGCCTCCGTATCAATCCCGCCGCGTTGTATGGCGTCAAGTATTTCCGGATTCTCTTTGTATTCTTTCAGTTTTTCCTGCATCAGCCGGCGAAACTCCAAGGACTCCGGGTCAAGCTCGGGATTGCCGGACAGAATTTCCTTTTTGGCGTCAAAAAGAAACCGGATGTTTTCTTGAGACGGACTGTCAAGCTCGTTAAACTTCAAAAGCAGTTTGGAGCCAAAGCGGGGGTTCTGCTCCAAAGCGCCTGCCAAAAACGGATGCTCCCGGATATTCTCCAAAAGCCGCTCCGGATCATCTTTGTATGCAAAGAGAGCAAACAGAACATCCAAAGATCGCTCCGCTTGCCGGGCAAGATGCGGCACGGATTCTTGAAGTCGAGAAAGCAGAGTTTGAATTTCTGGAGAAATAGAGATCAGATCTTGGCTTGAAAGAGAAGGGAGAAATTCATCTATAATTTCAGAAATAACATTATCATTAATATAGCCGCCATTAATCAAACAGTTGATCAGACCCCGCTTGGCTGCTTCAAATAGAATCTGTTCCTGGAAATGAAAGCGGCCTTTGATTTTAATGGCACTATTAACATCACTCATGGACAAACAGTCTACTAACATGTATTCGGCAGCGTCTTGGACTTCAGGAGACGATAAAACATCATCTGAAATATAGAGCTTATTTATCATGTCAAGAGCGACACCAATGAAACGATAGCCTTTAAATAAGTGACTGATGAGTGCTTCTTTGGCCGCTTCTTGGATTACCTCTTCCGGAACATGGAAGCGATCTTTGATTTTAATAATGTTTTCAATATATTTCGCGGAAAAGAGATTGATGCGTTCTTCCCTGGCGCCTAGATGAACAATTTCTTCCGGAGTGAAGTCAACATATCCTTCGATCAAGCACTTAATGACCTCTTGTTTGGATTCCTCTAATTCTCTTTCCCTTATTTCCTCCGCCTCCGGATAATTCCCCGCCTCGCCGCTTTGGACTTTCTGTTTCAACAATTCCGCTTGTTCCCGCGCCTCCGCGATAACCTTTTTCTGCTCGCTTTCTTCCACGTCAAAAAACCCCTCTTTTTGGCCTTGGGGCGTGGAAAAATCAGGTTGTTCCGGCGGTTTTTCTGGCATAGTTATAAATAATTGGCAACTTCGTAAGGATAAGCAAAATACACTTGCGTGTCAGCGATTTTTATCTTGTTTTCTCCGAAAGACAAATTGGCGACTATCGCTTGTTTGGAGGCAAATTTTTCAATAAAAGACGCGAAAATTAACGGGGCTTCCATTTTTGACAAAGAAGTTTTTACTTCAATCGGTAAAATGTGAAATCCTTTTTCTAATACGAAATCTACCTCAGTTTTTTGTTTGGTTCTCCAAAAATATAAACCGGTCAATGTCTTTTCGGTGGTGAATAAAAGATCCGCGAAAACCGCATTCTCCAAAACCGATCCTTTGTCAATTCTTTCGCGGAATGGTTGGAAATTTTCTATGGCTAAATTCCTGATCCCCAAATCCAAAAAATAAATCTTTTGCGCTTTAATAATTGTCTGACGGGAATTTATAAAATACGGCCTGATCTTTTTGACAATAAAAGTTTCTTCCAACGCCAGAATATACCGCTCGACGGTCTGGCGATCAATATTAAGATGCAATGCCAATTCAGTAATGTTCACTAATTGTCCTGTTTGCGCGGAGAGCAATTTAATCAACCGATTAAAAGCTGTTTTATTTTTCACATCCATAAAACCGATGGCGTCTTTTTCCACATAACTGCTGTATATCTCTCGCAAGATCGCGATCTTTTCTTCTTTACTATCAGACAAGACCACTCGCGGATAACCGCCGAATACCAGATATTTTTCATAATGGTCATTGATCTTTTTCCTGTCAATCGCGCCGATACGATGTTTGTTTTTTAAAATTTCAGCCAAAATTTTATCTTGCGCAAGCAAAGATTCGTAAAAAGTGAACGAGGGAATATGAAAAACTCTTTTGCGTCCGGCAAGGGTTTCTTTTAATTTCGCCTTAATTTCCAAAGAAGATGAGCCCGTCAAAATCAATTTAACATTTAATTTTGAATCATAGACACCCTTAAAAAAAGTAGCCGCTTCCGGAACTTTTTGCGCTTCATCAATAAACACATATAATTTTTTGTTTTTGGAACGGCCGCGTAGAAATTCAATGAAATCTCGTTGATTCTGGAAAATTTCCCAATCTTGCATCAAATCAAGGTTAAACCATAAAATGTCATCGCTTAAAATATTTTTTTGACGCAGTAAGTAATCTTTCAACCGTTCCAAAAGAACCGTTTTGCCGACTTGTCTAGAGCCGGTCAAAAGCGTAATCTCCGGCTTTGCCAAATGAGATGCCAATTGCCCAAAAATTTCACGCTGAATGTATTCTTTGTTTCGCATATACTCATATTATAGTCCAACTAAATTATGTGTCAATACCAAATTTAGTAATCTGGAATTTAATAAGTCAAAATACAACGCGTTTGGGAATCGCGTTTTCAGCCATGTGGTTTTTCCTGTTCCGCGAGGACCAAACAAAAAGAAACTCTTATTTTTCGGGGCATTTTGTATTCTGGCATACATAACTCCATTTTACATATACATATATTTTTGGAAATTGCGAGTCAAAAAATTTATTGTCCCCTTGGATCAAGATCTGGCATTTTTTAAGTTATAAACTCCAAATAATTATCTTTATTGATTGTCTCATAACGCGCGTTGGCATATGTTTCCAGCCACTCCTTGGGCGGTTTTCCCGCTTTTGCCTGCCATTTTATTTCATAGCCGTACAGCTTCCCTTCCCGTTCTTCCACCCAGTCAATTTCTTTGCCTTCCCATGTCCTCCAGAAATAATTATTGGCATAGATTGCCGCGTATGCCTGTTTTTTCAACCTTTCGGAGATGATGAAATTTTCCCACAATTTTCCGATATCGTCGCGTAATTCCAACGCGTTAAAATTGGAAATGATCGCATTGCGAATACCCAGATCATAAAAGTAATATTTGCTTTTTTTAGTGATTTCCTTGCGGAGATTTCGGCTGAATCCCCGCAGATTGTAAATAACGAATGTTTTTTCCAAAAGATCCAGATAGCGCGCAACCGTCTTGTAATCTATGCCAAGCTGTCTGCCTAGTTCAGAAAGCGACACTTCGCCGCCGATTTGAAAAGCCAAAAGGCGCACAAGATCAAGAATGACTTTTGAATTTTTAACTTTGTCCAATTCCAATATATCTTTCAAAAGATACGAATGAGTTATTTCATTGATTATTTTTTTCTTTTCATCAAAAGTATCGGCAGTAACC
>CAZRNH010000018.1:0-8756 GCA_964601445.1 uncultured Candidatus Saccharibacteria bacterium | reverse complement strand
CCCGCCGATAAAGCCTTGCGCTCGTCTTGCTTTAATTTTAAATCCTCTAAAGTATTTTTAACCTCTGCTGTTGCCAGTCGTATCGTAATTTAATCTCCTGTTGCTTCTCAATAGACTTTTGTTTATTTACTTGTATCGCATAAAAAAAGCCCCCTAAAATAAGGCTGGCTATTATAATCGCTGCTGGTAATAAAAGTTTATTTAGTTTGTCCATAAGTTTATTTTTTAATTAAATTGTTCTTGCAGTCAGACATTTAACGCAACGAGTATTTTACCGTGGTTTCCCGTATTTGCTCAATATTGTCCCTTTTCTTTATTCGACATTATCCGATTTTCTCTCTCAAATACCCGTGGAGAAATATCGGTAATATAGACCGTTCCATTTTTTAAGATTGGTTTTACTACTGAGACACAATCTGCCATCTCAATTCCTATTTTATCAGGTCTATTTACCCTCCTCGAAATTTTTTCTAACTCTTTTATAAATTTGTTTAACTTCATGGTAATTATGTTAATTGATAATTTCCTCTGCTCGTAAATTCCAAATAACCCTTATCGCGCAAAACCTGAAGTTGCTGGCGGACTTTATCTTTAATGTGTTTGTTGTCAGGGTGGAGTACGCCTCTTATTTGGCGCATTGTGTGCAATATGCGCTATAGCATCAGCAATTTCTTCAAGATGACTATCTATAGCTTCATTTGTAATATGTTTCGTAAAATGCCCCTCTTTAAAGGAAAAATAGTCTCGGTTTAAATCAGAGATGATTCTCTCTGGTTTAGTAATGTGGTGTATACCATCAACTTCAATATACAAATTATCTTTAGGTATATAAATATCAATATGTTTGTGTCCATCCCAATGATGGACTTTAAGTTCCACTCCTCGTCTCCGAAGTGCTTCAACTAACTTATTTTCATGTTCTGTTGGTATATTGTTTGGCATTTTTTATTTTACTATTTCTACAACCCTTGAGCTTTATTTGCTTTATTTAAAAAATTCTGGCGGCGAACCATGCTGAAAAGCCTATACGCATAAATAGCACTTACATCATGGTCTTTTTGTATGCTTTTTACCGCCTGACTAGTGGTCATGTATGAGTATACACTAACAAATATCTTGGATTCAATCTATAGATAAATTTTTATGTCTTAGAAGTAGCTGATCCTTGATTTCCAATTATTATTTTATCACCCGTGCCTCAATCAATATCTGAAAATGCCTTGGATTGTTCAATCTGATGTATTCCACTACTTTTCCTCTGACGACCGCCTCAGTATTAATATGGTGCTTTTTTTTCAAAAATGGAAAATGGGGTCAGCCACCATTATTACATCCTCTGTTTCAAAACGGTGTTTTATCCCTTCCGCAATTTCCACGACTTCACGGCGATGATGATGAGGGAAATGAAAATGAAAAGACCGGAGAGCCACCAAGAGATAATCTCGCTGTCAATTCTCGCCAAACCGATGCCGCCGCCCGATTCACCCGCCGTTACAAAGAGAATAAGGGCGGCAATCGGAAGATATATGATCGCGAATTTTTTCCATGAATGGAATACTTCTTCGCGAAGAAAAAAGAGAATGAGGGAGATTACAAAAAGGGAGAAGGAAAAGAATGCTGGAACCTGCACCACCATCTCAACCGTTTCCCAATAAAGACCAAAATTATTATACTTATCTGCTAAATCACTAAAAATGACAGCGGCAATGAAAACACACACTGATATAATCAATATTTTTTTTATGGTCCTTTTGTATTTCATATTGTTATTTTATCACACCCTCCTTAATCGTGCCAATTATCTGCAGGAGCTTTTCTCCGTCATCTCGGGAGAGAATGTTCTTTTTCACGAACTTTCGCACATCTTTTTCAAAGTGAAGAAAGCCCTCGTTTACTTCGTGATTATTTTCCTCATCACCGCCACCATGTTCCGCTTCTTTCTTAAGATATTTCTGTATCTTCTTAATATCTTTGACAAGTTCTTTCTTAAAAGGATGCTTGATGTCCATATTTTGTATAATACTGGCGAGTATTTCAAGTGATGCGTCGCTGTCCACGGACGCTGAAGAAGAAAGCGCAAAATCAACAACCCCGTCGCTATTGAGATCTATCTGAAGCGGGGTCGCGCTCGCAATGGTCTGAATATCAATGGTTATCGTTGAGCTTGCGGTAACGGGAATGTTGTTGAAATGGAGCGTTCCCGTCGTCGTGGTGCCGGAAACTTCATCTATCTCAAGTGTGAATGTTCCAAGCGACTGCCCCCGAAGCACCACGCTGGTAGTGGTTGAAGTATCACTCCCCGCGTACTTCCCTTCACCCATTTCAAGATAATAGCTGTTCGGAATTTCCTCTTCAAAGAGGCGAATGTCAGAATCGGCGTTTGGATTTTGTATGGCCCCCGTATGATTTCCGCCCGCATCATACAGATCAAGAGAAACGGGAGAGTGGACGCGAATGCGGAGTTTTTTATTTGCATCATTTGGGGGTGGTTGCGTTGATGTAATATTTTTATGAGACGATAAAATGCCGTCATCTTGAATGATGTCTTTAATCAGAGCTTGCAGTTCATCTGCTTCAAGTATGTCTGAGTGTTCGCGATTGCGACGCCTGCCAAGAAATAATTCTTGGTTGTGTTTCGGCAAGTTCAAATAAAACTTCTGCCCTTCCATCGCCATCGCGCTTGGCACAACCACCGTCTTGTCTCCGTCTTCGGTGAAAAGCGGTTGCGGGTCAAGCGTTTCCGTTGTGGAACATACCGAAAGATCGGCGGTACATGATTTTTTCTTTTGTCCCTCATACCGTATCCCGCGAAGCGTATCAAGCCCCCAGCCGGCAATCTGAATAAACTCAACGCCCGCAGGTGGCGTCCAGCTATCAAGAATAGCATGATCTGCTTGTGCGCGATCCAAAAACTGCGGCCTTAAGACATTAGGTTCATCTACATTCTGCGGCAACGGCTCGATTCGCGCTCCTTCCTCACCCGTCAAAAAACGGCGAAGCGCGTCAAAACCGGTTATGGCGTTTCCATAGATGCTTCGCAGATATTGGGTCGCCATGGTCGTGCTAAACTCAATGATCGGCTGGACATCCGTATCAACGGCATTGAAATAGGCGCGCGAAGGCGCAAGGCCGTACGCGCTCTGCATATTCTCCCCAAGTTCGCGCAATGTTTCGTAACTTGGGAGCCATCCTTTGAAAAACCCTCTTTGCCCTCCATGCAAAAGCCCCGTAAGCGCTTCTGGCGTGCCGAGCTGGGGCGCGGCAACCATGATAACTTTATCAATGATATTCACCTCACCGCGTTCCCGGAGTTTTAATATCAAAGCTTTCCCGACAAGTCCGCCGTTGGAGTGCGTGATGAGCGTGACTTTTCCTGTTTGTGATGTTTGGGCAAGTTTTTCAACTTCTTCAATCATGCGGTATACCTTTCCTTCTTCAAGAAGAATATCCTCGTTCGCAATATTTATTTGATCACGCCGCCAGTCATACGGAAGCGCCTGCCACGCGGCAATGACTCCGGTGCTCACCAACTTATTCATTGAGCTTATAAAATTTTTATACACATTAAAGCCGAATGCTTCATCTATAATATCCCGCGTGTAAATTCCAATGTTTTTTAGCGTCCCGTCAGGATTGAGATACAATTTTCGCACATCATCATTTCGATTCGGTTCCCACAGTTGGTTTTCACAATTGATGTAACGGCAATTTGGATCAGTCCAGTAAAGCCGACTTGCTTCAAGCCCCGGCAAAAATGCGACATTGGAATAGCCCGCTTCAAAAGTCAGCGCGCTCGACGCTGGCAGACGCGCAGTATCGTTTCCATCCGATGCTTCGAAAAAGTAAGCATGCACTCCTTTGGGAGAGGTGCCAGAAACAACATACTGCTCGCCGTTGGTGTAATCGCCGTCACGCAGAAGTTCCGATGTCGTGGTGGCTTCATCGCGACTCATCGCATATGACGCGCCATCCACCACCGCGCGCATGTAACTTGGCGGATTGTTGTCCGCATCGGCGTACACCGCCTTCAATGTAAAAATAGTTGAACTTGCGGCGCCTTTATTAGGATTGACGCCGGGGCCTCCCGGGTCAAGCGCATATCCTTCCTCTTGCGAAAAAGAAATCGTCGGCGGCTGGTTTTGCGGAGCGATCCAGCCGCTTTGCAAAACCCACGGAAAGCTATCTTGACCGCCAGAAAAAACATAAGGGACATCGCACATATTATCGCCATTTGAGTCTCTACAACCCTCCGGAGGAACATCAAAATCACTCCAATAATTACTATAGAAAAGATTGCCGATACTTTCCTCGATAAAAACTTGTTCCAGATTATCAATGAAATTATTGCGGAAAATTGTGTTGTTGTTGCTGTCCCCATTCAAAGAAACCCCAACGCCGCTGTTGGTAATAGTATTGCCTTTAATGGCAGTATCCACAGTGCGATAAAAAACGATACCGTAATTTTCAAGAGCGTCGAGGGTATTATTTTCAATGAGAAGACCGGAGAAGTCCGTAACGACAATCCCTCCGCCGCTCTGTGAGAAAACATTACGAACCAAACTGCCGCCACTGCCGGAGACAAGCGCAATCGCGGTGCTGGGGATCGCATCAATGCTGTTGTCTGATACAAGATTATTTGATGAGTAAAGAATAACAACCCCATCATTATTAGTATGTGAGATAGTATTATGAGTGAGCGCGTTATTGTTGGAGTCATTAAGGTATATTGCAAATGAACCGTTGGAAGAGAGGATATTATTATGGATGGTGTTGTTGTCAGCATGGAGAAGAGAAATGCCGTACTGATTCTGCTCAACGGCCGTGTTTTCTATTCTTGAATCATGTGTTTTCCAAAACAACGCTCCGTAAAAGTTTTTGGCGAGCGTGAGATCTTTCACAACTATGTTTGTGCAGAACAGGCAATAAAATACGCCCGCATTTGTTGAAGAATCATATGTTTGATTGGCGGCATTTTTCACATAATAGATGGGCTTGCCGTCAACGGTATTGCTGGTGTCAACACTATTGTCAAAGTCGGCGTCTGATGCTCCCACAAGGTTGAAGTTAAACCTGTTTTCAGACAGCGCATTCCCGCTCAAACGATTTGATGAGGAATCGGAAAGAAAAAAACCTTCGTAATTGAGGCGTGAAATATTCGCGGTAAGAGTATTGTTATTGGATTGGGAAAGAAAAATGCCGGTGTTTCCGTTGCGGAGAAAACTGTTTCCGGTGAGCGCATTGTTATGCGAGGAGGTCAAAAAAATGCCATATGAAAAACGCTGAACGACAAGATTTCTGACGGTCACTCCGGTTTTCCCTGAAAGGTAGACGCCAAAACCTGTATTGCTTCCGGTGATTGAATGCCCATTGCCGTCAAGAGTAATATTATTGCTGTCTATTTGAATCGTTTCAAAAACATCCCGCGTAAGCGCACAGGTTTTGGTTGTAATATTCCAGTTCCCGATTAAAAAACAATCGCCGCCGGTAGAATTGTCTCTGATGAATTTCGTGCTTTTGATCGGCTGGATAAACACAAAATGGGGCTTTGCAATATTTTGCGTGTACGCATACGCGCCGTTGCCGTCGGTGGTAAACTCTTCAAGATGGCGGTAGTCGTCTTCATATTTATAGTACACAGTCAGCGGAGCAAAACCGCTCACGATTATACGCGTTGAAGCCGCTAAAGAAACCGGCTCGATCATTATAGTGATCATCCGGGGAGCTGAGTTCATTTTCAGCGCAATAGGTTCCGAGCTTTCCACAACCGCGTCAAGGTACCGGCTGTTCGCAATCTCAAAATGGGTTCCCGTCCCTTCAATGGCGCCCGGAGAAGAAAGCGGGCCGCTTTGGGCGCCCGCGCCGTACGGAACAACAAAAATGGCGGCTATCATCGCCGCGAGAAAAACTGTTTTGTAAAAATATTCTTTTTGAATATTTATCCTTTCATATTCTCCTGTACGCTGTTTTGTTTTCATGCGCACACCATACACACTCAAAATGTGTATATCAATCCGAATCCTCACATCCCGCCGACAAACCGCTCTATTTCTTCTCCGTTTACATTGGGGTTTTTGATGGGGAGCGACACATAAAACTGCGAACCCTTACCTTCGCCTTCCGACTCCGCCCATGCTGTGCCGCCGTGCGCTTTTACTATTTCTTTCACGATATACAAACCGAGGCCGGAGCCGTCCGCGCGGATTCTGGCCGCTTCACGGGCACGGGTGAATTTTTGAAATAATCTCTGCATGGTGTCCTCCGAAATGCCCGCGCCGGAATCCTTGACCGACACTATCACCATGCCGTCATCACGCGCAAGCGCCACCCGCACGAATCCTTGAGGGGTGTATTTAATCGCATTGTCTATAAGATTCGCAAATACTTGCCGCATTTTACTGGCATCCGCCTTAATTTTTATTTCCGCATCGTCAACCGATGCCGCAAGCTCAAGCGCCACGCCTTTTTTCTCCGCAACCGACTTTAATTCTTCTATGGTGTTTTCAAGCACATTGAGCACCTTTATCTCTTCAAACGCAAATTGCAACTTGCCCTGCTCAATGCGCGATACATCTAAAATGTCATTCACGATAAAAATGAGTCGTTGCGCCGACTCAAAAATTTTCTCCACCGCCCCGCGCGCGACAAGCGATATCTCGCCGTAGTTCCCTTCCAAAACCATGGACGCATACCCCTTAATGGCCGTCAGCGGCGTCCGCAGTTGATGCGAAGTGATGGAAATAAAATCCGTCTTCAAGCGCGCGTTGGCGATTTGCAGATCTTTTGTAAGGAGTTCCAAGCGCTCCCTCTGCTTCACCTCTTTGTGAACGCTCCGGATAAGCAGAATGCCAAGTAAGATCAAAAGCGCCAGCAGGCCGCCATCAATAATCCGCTCCTGCAAGGACTGCGCCAACAGCGTTCGCGCGAGTAAGAAGATCCATATCGCGAAGGTCAAAAATTCGGTTGCGACAACTTTTATATCAAAAAGCCGGTATCGAACAATAGCAGTAGCAAGAACGGGAACCAAAATGAATGTTGAGTAGGGGCCGAGCCAGAAATAATTAAAGTTGCCGAATGTGGGGAGGGCAAGATTTGTGGTGGTATTGAAAATAGCGGCAACTGCCGAAGCGAGAAGAATATAACGAAGGTGTACTTGTTCAATCCCGGCCGATACGCGATATTTTTTAAGCAATATGAGAAATGCCGTAATAAGGATTAAGATAAAATGTACCCAATAAAAAAAGTAAAGCGGACCAAACTCAAAACTGCGGATTCCGATCGCTGGATCAAAAAGCACGTCCTTTATAAGCGTGTTGGTGAAAAAAAGGAGGTAGAAAAAAAGGAGGTTGGGCGAGAAAATAAGGACGGGAAGCGAGATGCGGATTGTCGCGCGATCATTGGGAAACACAATCGTGAACATAAAAAACGAGGTGGCAATAATACTCCCGGTAAGATAAAGAAAGTTACCCCAAAAGCGCATATGGGAAAGATCGTATGTAAGAAACATGAATACCCCCAAACTCCACAGGCCGATATTAAGCACCGCAAGGCCGTAAAACAAGTTGATTAAACTTTTTCTATCGCGTGCATAGATAAAAACGCCGAAGAGAATCGAAAGGAATGAGAGGAGCGGGAGAAAAATCAAACGGAGATCAAGGATCATAATTCGTAATAAGAAGGATAAAATCCGATGGTGCGCGAATGCACCTTAATAAGGTCGGCGTACGCATCGTCACCGTATGTTATTTTTTCTGTTGGAATTTCTGCCGCCGCTATCGTTATAGTTTCCGCAAGACACGCAAATATATTTCCCTCTTTAAGAGGAAATGCGAAGTGGTAATCAATCGATGGCGGCGAAACCACCGTTCCGCCTTCATAAAACCGGCAATCGCGGCGGGCGAAAATGACACTCTGGGTAATGTTTTTCGGTTGCGATATGTCGTATACAAACGCTCCCTTTTTCAGGTGTTCCGTCTGAATGAGCGCGGCGGGAGAATTTGTGGCAAGCACGATGAAATCCGCCGAAACAAGCGATGCGGTATTGGTGGAAATATCAATCATGCGATTTGGAAATTGCTTTGTGAGAGCGGATTTGAGCATTTCAAGATTTTTTAATGTGCGCGACACAAGAAGCAGTTCTTGCGCGCCCGCACGAAGAAGAATCTTGCTCAAGATGCCTCCTACCGAACCGGTCGCGCCGAGTATCGCGATGCGCATCCGCCCGAGCTCTTTTCCTGCGCCACTTACAATGCGCGAAATGTTTTCGGTACTTGCGATGGCGGTAAACATATTGCCGTTCGTTATCGCGGCATTGGCAACCCTCTTCACATCATCGCCATTATCGGTGAGTGAGGATGTGTAGGCGCCCAAACCAATCACCGCGGCTCCGAGCTTCTCGGCAAAACGCAATGCGCGAAATATTTTTTTCTTTGCGTGTGATTTGTGTTTAATCATCTGCGCCGCGGTCATCGGAACCGCGATAATGGCGCCGCGGATTTGTCTTCCGTCGCGGAGTGTTCGCGCGCCAGTGATTGTAGAAAGAAGAATCGGCCATGCGAACCTTAAAAGTATTTGAATTAATTTTTCTGGGAGTAGCCGTAAAAATGGAAATAGCGCAATCATGTCGGATACATGGCGCGCATGCAAAATAAAAGCAAAATCAATCTCCGGCTTCTTGCGTACCGGAAAATACTGAATGAATAAATCCTTGAATATCCGCGCGAGTGCTTTCATTAAAAATACGGCTTCGTTGATAAATG
>CAZRNH010000017.1:0-9074 GCA_964601445.1 uncultured Candidatus Saccharibacteria bacterium | reverse complement strand
GTGCGCGGACTATTATTTTTTTCCGCCGCCTCTTTTTTTAAAAATCATGCTCCCGCCGTATCTTCTGCAAAAAAAGAAACCGATTCTTCTCGCAAGTCCGCGCAAAGAAAAGAAGGCGGTTTCCGCCGCCGGACACAAACCGATTCTGCATATCGGACGCGACCTGTCGGAAACATATAAAAAAGCGATTGACACATGCGTTGCAAAAGGAATGCAAACGCTTATACTCGCCCCCGAGATTGCGAAAGCGCAAGCGCTTGCCCGTACGCTTTCTTCATACAATCCCGTCCTGCTTACCGGAGAAATATCCCCCAAAAAGTTTTTTACCGCATGGGACTCCGTCCGCACCGGCGCCGCGCAAGTGCTCATAGGCGCGCGAGCGGCGGTTTTTGCCAATTTCGCCAACCTTGGACTTATTATTATAGACGAAGAACAAAGCCCTCATCTTAAATCATGGGATGCGGCGCCGCGCTATCACGCAAAAGATGTCGCTTTGCGGCTTGCGGAACTTTCGTCCGCGAAAGTCATAGTGGCCGGCGCCGTGCCGTCCATTTCTTCTTTCTATAAAGCGCGGGAAGGAATATACGCTCTCGCGTCAGTGCAGGAAGAAAAAAAGAATACGGCGCCGATATATGCCATAGACATGCGCAATGAACTGCGGGATAAAAATTATTCCTGTCTTTCTTATCAATTAAAAAACGCACTGGAAAAAGTCATCGCGGATCCGAAGAAAAAAGCGATACTGTTTGTTTCGCGGCGCGGGCTATCGTCATTTTCTTTTTGCCGTGATTGCGGCCATATTGAAAAATGCCCGCAATGCGATACGCATATAGTGCGCCATGCAACCCCCAAAGACGCGTTGATATGCCATTTATGCGGATACATGAAAGAGCCGTCCCTTATTTGTCCGGCATGCCAAAGCGCGCGGATAAATGACTTCGGCGCCGGCACGCACATGGTAAAAGATGAAATAAAAAAAATATACGGATACAAAGACGCGCTTATTCTTGACTCCGACGCGGCAAAGACCCCGCGCGCGCAAAAGGCGGTGTGCGACGCGTTTGCGCAAGGAGCTTCCCGCATACTCATAGGCACGCAAGCTCTTCTGAATAAAACCGCTATCCCGTCCGTTGATGCGCTGGGAATCGTTTCACTGGACAATTTGCTTTATATGCCCGAATATACCGCGGGAGAACGGATATATCGGCTCATCAGCGGCCTTTTGGAATATTGCCGCCCGGACAGCACGGTTCTTTTTCAGACAAATACGCCTGAATATAAACCGCTCGGACCGATTATCAGACAGAATTACGCGCATTTTTTTACGCAAGAAATAGCGGCGCGCAAAGAATTCGGCTACCCGCCATTTTCCCGCATTATAAAACTTTCGTTTAAAGATATATCAAGTTTGAAAGCGGAGTATAAAGCGAAAACCGCCGCGGGACTTCTGAAAACCGCCATCGTAAAATCAAAAGCGGACATGGAACTCGCTGGTCCCGCGCCCGCCTATATTCCTAAAATAAAAAATCAATATATATTTCATCTGATACTCAAAATAAAAAATGTCCCGCTCCCCTTGCGCAATGAAATAATCCGTTGTGTCAAAGATAATGCGGAAATTGATGTTGACCCTGAAAATCTTTTGTAAAAATACCGCGCCTTTTTATTAAATAAAAAGCATGGTACTATTTCCCCATGTCGCTTATTCCCATACAAACAGAATCAAAAGAAAGCAATGTAATCTTAAGGAATACATCAAAAGAAGTGAAGGACATTAAAAATCCGGAGATACAAAAGCTTATCCGCGATATGCATGAAACCCTTTCTGCGACCGCAAACGGCATCGGGCTCGCCGCGCCGCAGGTAGGAGTGAATCTCCGCATTTTTGTCGCGTCTCCCTTGCTGGGCCTTAATCAAACCGTTTTTATCAATCCCGTCATCACTAAAATCACGGACAGCACGGAACGCATGGAAGAAGGATGCCTTTCTCTTCCCGGTTTGTACGGGAAAGTAAAGCGCGCGACTTCGCTGAAAGTGGAAGCGTACAATCAAAACGGAAGAAAATTCAGAATGAAAGCGGAAGGACTCATCGCGCAGTTGGTCCAACACGAAATCGGCCATTTGGACGGCGAGCTTTTTAAAGATAAAGCGGAAAAATCACGCAAAATTATTTTTATGGGCACGCCGGAGTCCGCCGTCATAGTATTGGAAAAATTAATCGCCTCAAAAATATACGCGCCCTGCCTTGTCATCACACAGCCCGACAAACCCGCAGGGAAACAACGCGTCCTTACCGCGTCACCGGTAAAAATATATGCGGAAAAACACGGCATTGAAATAAGCCAGCCGGAAAAACTGAAAGATACCGCCGTCATCGCCGACATAATGGCGCGAAAACCCGATTGCATTATCGTGGCCGCTTACGGAAAACTTATTCCGAAAGAAATACTGGATATCCCGCGTTACGGCATTCTCAATATCCATCCTTCAATTCTTCCCCGCCACCGCGGTCCTTCACCCGTCCAATATACCATCCTTGAAGGCGACACAATCGCGGGCGTGAGCATTATGCGTATTGATGAAGGAATGGACAGCGGTCCCGTGCTTGCGCACAAATCAATTCCCATTGCGCACAACGAAACAACACCCGTTCTTCTGCAAAAACTGTTCCGGTTAGGCGCGGAACTTCTTCTGGACGCGCTGACCAAATGGCTTGAAGGAACTATGAAGGCCGTACCGCAAGATAATCAAGCGGCAACGCTTACCACATTGCTTACCAAAGAAGACGGAGAAATACAATCCGATTATTCGGCGCAGGACATAGAACGAATGGTGCGCGCGCTTTCCCCGTGGCCGGGAGCATACATCAAAATCAAAAATCAAAGCGCAAAATCAAAAGTTAAGGAAGAAAAACAGCTTAAAATAATAAAAGCGCGGATTGCGCCTTGTGAAAAAATACTTCCTCCGCTGAATTTCTCGCTTACCGCGGAAAAAGAATTATGTCTCCATACTGCTGACGGCTGTCTTATCTTGGAAACCGTTCATCCTGCCGGCAAAAAACCGATGTCAGGATACGCATTTTTTTTAGGAAATAATTCATGTATTAATCTTCCGTAAATTCCGGCCCTTGATTAATATGCGCTTTAATGAAGCCGATTACACGGCATTCATCAAACGCGTCAAATTTATCCAGATAAGTCCATGCGGTAAGCGCAATAGCCCTATCCAACCCCGCGCGAGGCGCCATAAGCACTTTTGATTTGTATCTTTTCGCAATTTCTTCCAATCTCTGCCGCGTCTCTTCGGCGATTTTAGGTTCGTACTGGATAATAATGCCGCCGTGCTCAAGATTGTGCACTTGCATTTCATCGGGTACGGAGGCCTTGCTTATCCCCCACGGCACCGTCGTCTCGGTATGCCACCCGGAAGTAGGCGGGTTGCTGTTATAGGGAGGATGCGGCGCATCCGGCTTGATATGTTCCTTGCCAAGCTCCGCAATAAAGATACCGCTGTTTTTTTCTAAACAATTTCCCTGCGCGCTTTCTTTGCGCGTAAAACGAATAATTATGACGCCGAAAAGCGCGGCACATACTAATGCAAAAAAAATGGTCTTAAACGAAATAGATTTCATTCGCTTTTTTTGTTATGCTTTATTGCGCGGGATTGATGCGCATATCTCCTTTTAATGAAAATATTCTTGCGTATCCATCCACATATTTCCCCTCTTTAGTCATTTCCACTACGGTAAATTTCCAATCAATAGTGTCTTCCGCGCCCGATAAAACGCAATTAAAAATCATATTCACTTTTGCCGGCGTTTTTCCCTGCACTTGCGAGAATGTCAGCCAAATGGGCATCGCGCCCGTCATCCCCCAATACAATTCTTTGGAGGCATCGGAGCTTTGCACATCCAACTCGCCGATGTTGTCTCCGCACGGCGTGCTTGGCGTGATAGTATATGTAAAATCGGTCTTGCCCGCCAATATGACGCGCGCGGGCGGCGCAGGTTTGTTATTAATCACCGGTATTTTCTCCGGAGCGCTTGTCGCGGTCGGTTCGCGCGCGGCACTATCTTCCGCGCGCAAAGGCAGTTTTGCCGCGGGAATGCGGCTTGTAAACCAAAAGCCGATACCGATAAGCGAAACAGCTATTGCAATAATAATATTCTTTCTGTATAACATAAGTGACTATGTGTTAGTATAGAAAAAAATAGAGTTATATTCAAGCGGCACTTTTACAAAACAGGAAAAAGGAGGGTGAAAATGCAAAACGGGAAGGAAATTTTAAAATTGAAAACAGGCACATGCCAAGTTCATTACGGAAACAAATTTTGCCGCATTTATTATCAGTACATCTTGCAGGAAAATCAGTTTTTACTCTGCAGGAAGAAAGAGTGTTATGATGCGGTGGCAGGTATGGATATGATAAAGTTGGTAACGCGTATTATTCACATCTCTTCGGATTGTGGAATAAAAAAAGATATCACAGATGACCCCTATGAATACAAAAAAATGATGCAATGCCTTGTGAGTAATCTTCAGTCCGAACAACTTAATTCAATAGACGACCTCCTCTGTGCGGCGCATCATATGCAATCTCTGAATTCGCATCCGTTGGGCATTAATATGATAAACGCCCTGCGGCAATAATATTATTTTGATTTCACTAAAAAAAACAACCCTGAAAATCCAGGGTTGTTTTTTAATCTTCTAAAGTCCGACTTTGGAAGAAAATAGAATTTTGAAAATTGGCGGAGGCGAGAGGATTCGAACCTGTGAGTCGCCTAAGGCGACTACTCGCTTTCTCCCGTACAACGCGGAAGGGGCGAGATTCGAACTCGCGGTACCTTGCGGTACACAGTCTTTCCAGGACTGCTAGTTAAACCACTCCTACACCCTTCCGCGTTGTACGGGATTGCGTTTTGTAACTTCTCCGCCAAACGGCGGATTCAGACAAAAGCGGGCATATATTATCTATTCATCTCGCGCAATGCTCTCACGCGCTCTTCTACGGGCGGATGCGTCATGAATAATTTCGTCATGAAAGAGGCGGCGGCATTCCCTTTGAACGGATTCGCGAAAAAAAGGTGCGCGGTCGCGTGATTTGCCGCTTGAAGTTCGCGCGGGTCTTGCGCAATTTTTATCAATGCGGAAGCAAGCCCTTCCGGATTACGCGTCAGTAAGGCGCCCGATGCGTCGGCAAGCAGTTCCCTCTTGCGGGATATGGCAAGCCGCAAAAGCGATGCCGCAACGGGAGCGAGTAACGCCATTACGACGCCCAGCGCAAGAAATAATGCCTGTGACTTCCCGCCTTCTTCATTATTTCGCCTTCCCCTGCCGAACCATGTCCAACGCAAAAAAAAATCGGAAAGCAAAGCGACAAATCCAACCAGCACTACGGCAATAGTGGATACCAGCATATCTCTGTTGCCCACATGCGAGAGTTCGTGCGCGATAACGCCTTCAAGTTCAGAGCGATCTAACCGCTCAAGAATACCAGAGGTCACCGCGACCACCGCGTGCTTTTGGTCCCTACCGGTGGCAAACGCATTAGGCGACTGGTCGTTTACTATATACACTTTCGGCATAGGCAACCCGGCGGTGATGGCAAGGTTTTCCACGATGCGATATAACTCCGGCGCGTCTTTCATTTCAACTTCCCGCGCGCGCGTCATGGCGATGACGAGTGTATCGGAAAACCAATAACTAGATATATTCATGACCAGCGCAAAAAAAACCGCGCCGTATAAAATACCCGGAGAACCAATTGCTTGCGCAAACACCCACCCGACCGCGATAATAAATACGAAAAACACAGACATAATCATCCATGTTTTTCTGATGTTTTCCGCGGCATGAGTATATATCGTCGCCATATCAGAATTCTAAAACTTCACTTGCACCGGCTCTTTGGCGGCGGATTCCGATTCGCCCAATTCAAAAAATTCTTTTTTTACAAAATGGAACACATTCGCAATAAGGTTTGAGGGGAATAATTCAATGAATGTATTGAAGTCGCGCACAGTGCCGTTATAGAAACGGCGCGCCGCTTGGATTTTATTTTCCGTGTCAGAGAGCTCTCTTTGCAATTCTATGAAATTTTCATTCGCGCGAAGCTGGGGATACGCTTCCGAAACCGCAAACAACGACTTCAACGCTCCGGAAAGCATATGTTCCGCCTGCGCATGGCTTTTCATGTCGCTCGCGCCCATCGCCGCGGCGCGCGCCATAGTCACCCCTTCAAATACTTCCTTTTCATGTCCCGCGTATCCTTTTACCGTTTCCACAAAATTAGGAATCAAATCATATCTGCGCTTCATCTGCACTTCAATATCCGACCATGCCTCTTTGACTTGATTGGCAAGTAAAACCAGCTTATTATACATCATCACGAACCACACAACAACCGCAATAATAAGCGCGGGGATATTGAATTGCCAGTCAATAATATCAAAAAGCCCGCTTGCGACCAACAATCCGATGATAATAAAAAATATAGTATTCATGTTTGCAGAGTACCATATGCCGATAAAAAATACAACTTGCATTATACAGACAGTGGACAATTTTTAAACTATGCGCTATACTGTTTGAAAAGGAGGAAAGTTTATTATAATATAATTTTGAATTATGAAAAAAGATATTCATCCGGCCTATTATAAGGATATAGTCGTCACTTGCGCCTGCGGCAATAGCTTTAAAACCGGCTCAACCATGAAAGAAATGAATGTGGAAATATGCAGTAATTGCCACCCGTTTTACACCGGCAAACAAAAACTGGTAGATACCACCGGCCGCGTGGAGAAATTCAAACGGAAAATCGCCGCAAGCGCAACACGCAAAAGCGGATTAAACGCATTAAAGGTTAAAAGTTAAAACTCGCCCCCGATGGGCAAGGGTTCGCATGGCTGATTGCGTATGTTCCCGTCGGAACGCACAAAAGTGAACGAACGGATTACCGTACTGAAAAAGGAATATAAAGATATTGAAGAACAGCTCACCCTCCGTGAAGCTGTTTTTGATTTGAAAACCCGCAATACGCTTTCAAAACGCTATGCGGAAGTGAAAGACATACTGCAAAAACATGGACAACTTGAAAAGATAAAAAAGGAAATAGCTGAAAACGAGGAACTTTTGCGCACGGAGACCGACGCGGTCATGCTAAATATGGCTGAAGAAGAGGCGGTGAAATTAACCAAAAAAGCGGCGGCGCTTGAGGAAGAAATCGCCGACTTCTTTTCTCCGGACGCCTACGCAAAATACGCGCATATCATCATAGAAATAAGAGCGGGTGCGGGCGGAGAAGAAGCTGCGCTTTTTGCGGGAGAACTGTACCGAATGTATACCCGATATGCGCAAAATAAAAAATGGAAAACTACCCTTATTGATTCCAGTGAAACGCCGCTGGGAGGAGCAAAAGAGATTATTTTTGAAGTAGCCGGCCCGCGCGCGTACGCCGCCATGCGTTTTGAAAGCGGCGTGCACCGCGTGCAAAGAATACCGGCGACGGAGAAACAGGGCAGAATACACACTTCCACCGTTTCGGTCGCCGTCTTGCCGGAAGTTGAGGAAAGCGAAATAGAAATAAATCCCGCCGATATCAAAATGGATACCTATCGCTCCGGCGGCGCGGGCGGACAAAATGTGAATAAAGTGGAAACCGCCGTCCGTCTTACGCATATTCCCACCGGCATCGTCGTTGCCTCGCAAAGCGAACGGTTTCAGGCAAAAAACAGAATGAAAGCGCTCCAAATCTTACAGTCAAAACTAAAACAAGCGCAGGAAGAAAAAGCGCATAAGGAATTGGGACAGATACGCAAAGAGCAGATAGGCACTGCCGACCGCTCGGAAAAAATAAGAACATACAACTTCCCGCAGGACCGCATCACCGATCACCGTGTTAAGAAAAGCTGGCATAATATTCCGGGCATCATGGAGGGAGCTATGGAAGAGATGATGGCGGAATTAAAAAAAGATTTGCAATAATAGGTTTATTAAAATAATGCAAAAATCAAAATTAACGAAGTAGTATGTGTGTCCGAATTCGCTCTGCTCAATTGATTGTGTTTGAATTCCGCGCTCCTACTCCTTCAAGCGCGTCAATTTGCTCCTGATAATAATCCGCCCAATCCATCACGCTGTTGGCGTACATTTGCGAGACCTTTTTTTTATAATTACCTCCTCCTAAATATTTTGCGGCCGCAATATGTTCATCTTTAGCCGCACGGCTCCCCGCGCCGTTGGCGACCAGTTTTAATCCGGAAGCGATAAATGCGTCTTCAATGCGCCATGGTGAAGGAGGCGTATGTCCGGTAAGGCCTGCGATTTGATTTTCGTACGCCGCCCATGTGGAAGGAATGAATTGCGCCGCCCCCATTGCGCCGCCCCACCCGTATCCCGGCTTTTTTGAAACCGGCATCGTATCGGGGTCAAAACCGAGCTTCTGCATAAGCTGTAAAAAAATGGGGCGTTCCTTCGGTTTCATGTCCGTACGCCACGAACCGCCTCCTACATAAGTGCCAAGCCGAGATTCCACCTGAAATATGGCAAGCAAAAATGCGGGCCGCACGCCCGTTTTTTCTCCGGTAAATTTCGCCCGTAGAATCGCCTCGCCAAACGACATGGACACGCCGACGCTTTCCAAAGTAAAAAGCTGTTGGCGAATCAGTGTTGCGTCTTTCTTTGATTTTTGTATCCCTGCAGTATACAGTTTCTCTTGTCCTTTTGTCTTTTCAATCAGCGTATTTTTTTCTTTTTGTTTTTTTTCAAGCTCCTGTTTTCTTAAACCGAATAAACCTTTCAAGCGCGCCGCGTCTTCTTGTTTATCTTCAAGATTAAGCCGTTCCTCTTCAAGATTTCCTTTTATCTCGTCAATATGCAAGATAAATTCGCTGATATCAAGCTGAAGATTTTTCAGGGCGCGGACTTGATTAAAAAAATCAGAAATAGTCGCGCCGGAAAATAATGCGCCCACCCAATTCATCCTGTCGTACGCATTTAATTTTTGCAGAGTAGCATGCAAGACCGTCTTTTTTTCATCTAATTTACCTTCCAGCCCGCTTATTTCACTTTTTT
>CAZRNH010000016.1:8919-9271 GCA_964601445.1 uncultured Candidatus Saccharibacteria bacterium | reverse complement strand
ACATCAGGCGTATGCGCGGCCAAAGGCGCCGTTGGCGGTGATAATGGGCGGCGCAAAAGTGGAAACGAAAGCGCGGCTTATCAGGCGGTTTTTGAAAAAGCGGATAATATTCTTTTAGGAGGAATTGTCGCGAACGCCGTTTTGCAGACGAGCGGCATCGCAATCGGCAAGTCAAAATTCAATCCCGCGACCGCGCAAACGCTGAAAGAAATTGATTTAACTTCCGTTAAACTGCATTTGCCGGTTGATGTGGTGGTGGCGAAAGAAATTTCCGAATCGGCATGGGTGAGAACTGTCGCGGTAGGAAGCGTCAAAGAAGATGAAATTATTTTGGATATCGGACCCGATACGG
>CAZRNH010000016.1:0-8909 GCA_964601445.1 uncultured Candidatus Saccharibacteria bacterium | reverse complement strand
CGGTAAAGCTGTTTTCCGAAGTGGTTGCGGCGGCGCGCACGATTATTTGGAACGGACCCCTTGGTTATTCCGAGCTGAAATTATTCGCGGCGGGTACCGTTGGACTTGCAAAAGCCGTTGCCGCAGCAAAGGCGTTTACGGTGGTCGGAGGAGGGGATTCCGTTGCGGCGCTGGACACACTGAATCTGTCTTCCGCCATTAATTTTATTTCCACCGGCGGAGGAGCTATGCTTGAATTTTTGGCGGGTGATTCTTTGCCGGGGGTAGAAGCGCTTAGATATAAAACTTAAAACTTGAATCTTATATCTTTAAACATGAACCTTCGCATTTAAGTTTCATGTTTCAAGTTTCATGATTCACGATACTATGGAACTTATAGATATTTTTCATAATTATTTACGGATTGGCGTGGCGCGGAAGGCGTCCGATATGTATTTTATCGCCGGCCAGCCGCCTGTGGTGAAAATAGAAGGTATGCTAGAAAATATTGCGCGCGAAGATGTGGACGCAGAACACCTCGCGGAATTCGTCTTTACCATTATTCCGACGCAAGAAGCGAAGGAGCGTGTCGCTCAGGGCAAAGAACTTGATATTATTTATGCTTTTGAGGGAAATCGTTTCCGCACCAATATCCATTTACAACAGGGAGCTTTTGCGCTCGCTATCCGCGTGGTATCAAGCGAGATTCCTACGCCGCAGTTTTTGAATTTTCATCCGAGTATTTACAAATTCGCGCAATTAAAAAAGGGTTTGGTTTTACTGACCGGGTCTACCGCGTCTGGGAAATCATCGGTTATCGCTTCTCTTATCAATATGATAAATCACGAACGGCGATCGCATGTGATTACCATTGAAGACCCGATTGAATTTGTGTACCCCCGCAAGCTTGCCGTCATTGAACAGCGGCAAATCGGGCTTGACAGCCATTCGTTTTCCGATGCGCTGAAGGCGGCATTTCGGCAGGACCCCGATATTATCATGGTAGGCGAAATGCGCGATGTGGAGACCATCGCTACCGCGCTGACTGCCGCGGAAACGGGACATCTTGTGTTCGGCACCATTCACAGCGCTTCCACCGTGGAAGCGGTTGAGCGCATTGTGAATATTTTTCCGCCCAACCAGATTCAGCAGATCTTAAATCAGCTTTCTAATATTCTCATATCAGCCGTGTCCAGAGAATTGCTTCCGCGCAAAGGGGGCGGCTCGCGTATTGCCGCATGGGAGATTATGGTCAATACTTCCGCAGTAAGCAGTTTAATCCGTGAAAATCGCCTTGCCAGCGTGTTTTCCGTCATACAAATGGGCGCCAAAGACGGCATGATAACGCTTGAACAATCCAAGGCGGAACTCAAGGAAAAAGGGTTGATTTTATGAAGCATGCATCTCGTTCGGACGAACCGTCCTTCTCTTTTTTTCCGGAGAACGGGCAGGGGAAAAGATGGCGCCTGCATGCGCCGCCTCCCCGCGCATTTACCGATTCTTTTCCCGAATATTCCCGTACGGCGCAGGAGCTTCTTTTTAACCGCGGGATAAAAACGCAAGGAGACATAGATGAATTTTTCAATCCTGATTACGGAATTGCCATGCACGATCCTTGCCTTTTTGCCGATATGGAAAAGGCGGTCAAGCGGGTTTTACGGGCGATTGCTGCGGGAGAAAAGATAATGGTGTATGGGGATTACGACGCAGACGGCGTATGCGGTTCCGCCCTGCTTCATGCCGCGCTTGGCGCGCTTGGCGCGCGCGTTTCAGTATACATTCCGGACAGATTTTCGGAAGGGTACGGCATGAATGAAAAGGCGATAACGAAAATCGCGCGAGACAAAGAAATAGGCATGGTGATTACGGTTGACTGCGGGTCGTCGGCTGTGGATGAGATTGCGCTCTTGCATGCCGCGGGGAAAGATACGGTGGTGGTTGACCATCACCTCCTGCCGCCCGCGCCGCCCGCCGCATTTGCCATGCTGAATCCAAAACGGGAAGGGGAGCCGTATCCGTTTTACTATTTATGCGCGGCCGGCATTGCGTTTAAATTCGCCTGCGCTTTATTTGCGACTCCTTACGCGAAATCGGCGGGCGTCAAAGAAGGAGCCGAAAAGTGGTTGTTGGATATCGCCGCCATAGGGACAGTCGCCGACATGGTCCCGCTTCTTGGGGAGAATAGAGTTATAGTAAAGTACGGCCTCATGGTGATAGAAAAAACAAAACGGCTTGGATTGAAAGAGCTGTTGTCGTACCCGACGGCGCGCATGACGGATTCTCCTAAAAAAGATGAAATAACCGCGCACACGATTGGATTCAATATCGCGCCGCGCATCAATGCCGCCTCGCGGATGGCGCATGCCGCGCTTTCGTTTGAATTATTGACTACACAGGATGCGAGAATGGCGCAGGAACTCGGCGAAAAACTGGAAGAACTTAATAATGAAAGAAGAAGGGTGGTGGATGCCATTATGAAAGAAGTTGAGGGCGCGCCCGGTGATGCGGAAGTGCTGGTTGCGGGCAGTGGCGAATGGCCGGTGGGCGTTGTGGGGCTTGTCGCGGGACGGCTGACGGAAAAACACGGAAAGCCCTCATTCGTGTATGGCAGTGTGAATGGCCAGTATCGGGGTTCGTGCCGAGGTATAGGCGATTTTAATGTAGTTGAGGCGATGCGGTTTTGCGAAGAAAAAGAGCCGGGACTGTTTGTTGCATTCGGCGGGCACGCGATGGCGGGAGGATTTACCATCGCGCCGGATAAGGCGGGCCGGTTTGTGAAATTACTTGCCGCGTACGGGAGGGAAAAATTAGATAAGGACGCGCTGTATCCTGTCCTTGCCGTTGACGCGCGCGTGGAGCCGGAAGATATAAACTGGGAACTGCACGATACGCTTGCCCGATGTGAGCCGTATGGCGAGGGAAATAAAAAGCCGTTGTTTGTGCTGGGCGGCGCAGTGGTTGTTTCCGCGCGCGCGGTGGGGCAGAAGAAAGACCATCTTAAAATGAAACTGAAAGCGATTGCGAAAAACGGCGCGGTAAAGTATTTTGATTGCATCGGTTGGGGGCTTTTTCCCCGCGCTGAAGATTGCCGAGCGGGTGATGCGGTGGATGTGGTGTTTGAACTTGAGGCAAATGAGTATAATGGCACAAGGGAATTACAATTAAAGCTGAAGGATATGCGTAGAATTTCTTGATTTCTAACCTATGATTTAATAAGCTCAAAACGCAAAGCGCAAAACTCAAAACCACAACGGAAAGCTAAAAGGTTAAGAAAGTTTTGAATTTTGAACTGTGGCTTTGCGCTTTGACTTTTGAGTTTTGAGTTATCATTGATTGATAAAGAAACTGTATGGACAAACTAATTATTTATACGGATGGCGGTTCCCGCGGCAATCCAGGCCCTTCCGCGATAGGCGTCGTGTTTATGTCCGCAGAGAGCGGTGATATTATACAGACCTACGGCGAGCGCGTCCAAGACGGCACGAACAATGAAGCCGAATATAAGGCAATTATCTTTGCGCTCAAGAAAGCAAAAGCGCTGTACGGCAAAGACAAAGCGAAAAAAATGGAAATTGACACGCGGATGGATTCGGAGCTTGCGGTACGCCAATTAAACGGGCAGTACAAACTTTCAACGCCGCATATCCAACAACTGTTTATAGAAGTATGGAATCTGAAAACAGATTTCAAGAAGGTTGATTTCACGCATGTGCCGCGCGAGCAAAACATGCTTGCAGATAGCATGGTCAACCGGGCGTTTAATTCCGGAAGTCCGACTTCCGAAGGATTTGACATTTGATATTTGACATGGGAAAATAAGTTTTTATTATATAACAACAACCTTATGATACAAGCAATCATATATACCACGCCGTCGTGCGTATATTGCAAGATGGCAAAGGAGTTTTTTAAGGAACATAATGTGTCCTACGAAGAGAAGAATGTGGCGGTGGATGAAAAAGCGCAAAGCGAGATGATAGAAAAGTCGGGGCAGATGGGCGTGCCGGTGATTGACATTGGCGGGCAGATAGTCATAGGATACGACAAGGAAATGCTTGTTGAGCTTTTAAACATTGAGTGAAAGGAGGAAGGTATGGAATTAAAAGGTAAAACAATCATTTTAACTGGTGCGGCACGCGTGGGTAAAAGCGTCGCGCGCTCACTTGGTCTTCGCGGAGCGAATTTAGTCATCTCATACCTTCGCTCAAAAAAAGAAGCCGACCTTATGTGTAAAGAATGTATAGAGGTCGGCTCCAAAGCAATAGCAGTAAAGGCGGATGTATCTTTGGCGGGGGATATCATTATGATGGTGAAGGAAGGCATGCGATCGTTCGGCAGAATAGACGGCGTGGTTCACATGGCGGCGACTTATCCAAGAACGCCATGGGCAACGCTCACAGAAGATGACTGGGATAGGACAATAAGCGTTATCGCAAAGAGCACTTTTTTATTGGGTAAAATAGTCGGCGACGCGCTTTGCGCAAACCGCGCCGATGAAAACGGCATCAAAGGTAAAATCATTACCATTTCCGATTGGTCCGTGCTGACTCGGCCGTATAAGGATTATTTGCCCTATAACGCCGCCAAAGCCGCAGTGGAAGGGCTTACTAAATCCCTTGCAAAAGAGCTCATGCCTTTTATAACGGTCAATGCCGTTGCGCCGGGTCCCATTCTCGCGCCGCCGGGGCTGACCGAAGAAGAAAATGCCCAAGTGCTTGCCAATACGCCGCTTGGCAGATGGGGCGGCCCCGAAGAAATTGCCAAAGCAGTAATGTACTTTTTAGACGCGGATTTTGTGACCGGCGTTATATTGCCGGTGGACGGCGGAAGAACCATAGGATAAAATAAAGCGTTTTTTCATACCGGAGAATGTCAATTATGCGCATCATGCGCAATTGGCATTCTCTTTTTTTTATTTTTCCACTCTTCAGTCGGACGATCGTCAAATTAGAGATGCGTCGCGTCAAAAGGTACGCTCCTATGCGCGCATTGCGTTATGCGACTGAACTCAAGTATAATTAAAAAGATGATGGAAGAGGCAATAAAAAATTTTTCCGCGCAATTGGCATATGAGCCAAAAGTGGAACGAGCGGAACAATTACAATCCGCGCGATTTTTTATCGCGGCGGGAATGGGCGGTTCGGCATTGCCGGCGGATTTGCTTTTGGTAAAAGATCCTTTCGCGCCGGTCGTGATGCACAGAGGATACGGATTGCCCGCTATGGATGAAAAAATGATTCGCGAATGCATGTGCATCGCGATTTCGTATTCAGGCGATACGGAAGAGACGCTTTCTGCGTTTGGCGAGGCGATACGGCGGGGGATGAGCGTGGCGGCCATCGCTACCGGAGGAAAACTTGCCGAGCGCGCCCGCGCGCATGGGGTGCCGTTTGTGGAAATTCCGTCAACCGGCATACAGCCGCGCATGGCGGTCGGATTTTTATTGAAAGCGCTTTTGAAGCTGATGGGCAGAGAAGGAGATATGCAAGAACTGCGCATGCTTGTGAAGTCTTTTGACGCGTCTCTTTATGAAAAAGAAGGGAACACGCTCGCGGAAACAGTGAGAAGCAAAATCCCCGTGGTGTACGCGTCCTCGCGCAATGGGGCGTTGGCCTATAACTGGAAAGTAAAATTCAATGAGAGCGCCAAAATTCCGGCGTTCTGGAATGTATTCCCCGAGTTGAATCATAACGAGATGACCGGTTTTGATGTGAGTGAAAGCACCAAAAAATTTTCGGACGCATTTCATTTTATATTTCTTGCCGACGAGAACGATCATCCGCGGATAAAAAAAAGAATGGAAATCACGCGCCAACTTTTTCAAAAAAGAGGGTTGGCGGTGGAGGTGGTGAGTGTGCGGGGACATACGCCCTGGGAGAGGGTTTTTATCCCGCTTGCTATTGTTGATTGGGCCGCATATGCGCTCGCATTGCACTACGGTACGGAACCGGAGCGGGTACCCATGGTTGCCGAGTTAAAAAAACTTATTTAACTTAAAGTATGATAAGAATCGGCATTGAATGCGAACAATTGGAGCAGAATCGTTTTGGGATAGGGCAGACGCTCGCCCAGCTTTTAGGCGCGATAACAAAAGTGCCTGATGTTGAAAAGAAATTTCGTTTTGTGCTGTATTTTAAGGCACAACTTCCCGATGACGCATTTTTAAGCCATCCGGTATTTGAGAAAAAAGTACTCATGCCTGACCGGAAGTTTTTCGCTGTGAGCTATAATGTGTTTTATCATATTCTTTTGCCGTGGCGATATTGGACGGACGCCATTGATATATTTTTATTCCCAAGCAACATGCTTCCCGCCTTTTTTTGGGGGAAAGCGGTGGTGGTGCTGGTGAACGATGTGTACTGGGAAGCGCATCACGGCGCCATTCCTTTCCGGTACAGGATTTCTTATCTGCTTTTTTGCTGGTGGGCGGCAAAGCGCGCGCGCATCATGACCATTTCCGAGTTTTCCAAAAAGGAGCTTCAGCAATTTTATCATATCCCCTCTGCGCGCATCTTTGTGAATCCGTGGGGTATTGAATCGGCGTTTCACGCTTTGCCTCGCACCGCAGAATATGCCTTGAAAATTGAAGCGCTAAAAAAGAAATTCGGCATAGCGCATGATTTTATTCTTTCCATCGGTCAGGCATTTCCACGCAGGCATGTGAAAGAAACAATGGAGGCGTTCGGGCGCATTGCCGCGCGCTATCCGCGCATGCAGTATGTGGCCGCGTGCAGTGATAAATATAATCCTCCTGTTCTTGAAAAACTGGCAAAAGAAGTGAATGCAAAAGAGGGGAGGCAGGCAATTATTTTCACGCGTTACCTCGCGCGGGAAGACCTGCCGTATCTTATGAATTCAGCAAAGGCGTTAAGCTACATATCTTCAAAGGAGGCGTTTGGCCTTCCTCCTATAGAAGCGGTATTATGCGGCACGCCTGCGATTATCGCCGACACGCCCACCACACGGGAGTTTTTCGGCACAGAAGGATTTTTTGTGAATACTCCCTTGGACATGGACGCTATCGCGGCGCAATTAAGGGAGGTGTTTGAAAATGAAGCCAAGGGGAGGGAAGTAACGAACATACAGGCGGAGCGCCTGCAAAAATTTACCTGGCAGGCGCATGTTGAGAAATTGCTTGGCATATTTGAAATTTTCAGAAGTCGGACTTCTGAAGATTGGTTTCATTGACTTTCAGGTGGTGATTTCGTATAATGAATGCGGTCTATTATTAACTAAAAGAATATGAAATACAGGAATATAAGCGGTTTTTTTATTGCTGTTTTTTTAGTGAGTATATTTGGTTTTGCGATGGCGGAAGAGCTTGAAAGAGAGGCGCCCGCAAGGAAGATAGTTGTTTTTAAAGAGGGCGTTTCCGATGGCGATGAGGCGAGAATCATCGCGCGCGCAAAAGGCGTCCGCGTGAAAAAGCTTCGCAAAGATAATGTCTCCGTCGTGTATATGGATAGGGCGGTTGAAGAAAAATTGGCACAGCAGGAGGGGGTTGCATATATTGAAGAGGATTTCATAGCGGAGGCGCTTGAGACGGCAAACAGCAATTCTCAAAAGGCAAAAAATACTCCTCAAGCCGCCGCGCCGGCACAGGTTTTGCCGTGGGGCATAGACCGCATTGATGCCGAAAGAGTGTGGCCGCTTGGCAATACCGGCACCAGTACGAATGTGGGCGTGATTGACACCGGCATCAGTATTTCACATCCCGACCTTTTCGCGAATATAAAAGGCGGCATAAGCGAAGTGTCCTATACCGCAAGTTTTAATGATGATAACGGCCATGGGTCCCATGTGGCGGGAATTATCGGCGCAGTGAACAATACAATAGGAGTGGTTGGCGCCGCTCCCGCGGTGAATGTGTACGCCATTAAAGCGCTGAACCGTAACGGTTCGGGATTTCTTTCCGATGTGATTAACGGTATTGATTGGGCGCGGATGAATGGAATGAATATTATTAATATGAGTTTGGGGTGTAATTGCCCTTCGCAGGCATTGCATGATGCGGTTGCTCGTGCGCGTTCTGCGGGCGTAACAGTGGTCGCCGCGGCGGGAAACACGGGAGGAGCGGTGTCTTATCCGGCGGCGTATCCGGAGGTTATCGCCGTTGCGGCAGTGGATACTGCAAATAACGCGCCGTATTGGTCTTCCCGCGGTCCTGAAGTTGACATCGCCGCGCCGGGCGTGAGCGTGTATTCTACCTATAAAGGAAACAAATACGCGACGATGAGCGGCACTTCCATGGCGGCGCCGCATGTGGCGGCCAGCGCCGCGCTTGCGTTAAAGAGCATTCCCGATACCGCAAGTGACTTGTCCGGAAATTGCATCGCGATATATGACACCAACTGCGACGGCGCATGGAGTCCAGCGGAAATACAGCATAAATTGGAAGCAACCGCAGTTGATCTTGGCGCAGAGGGGTTAGATGATATATATGGGCACGGACTGGTGAACGCATATGCTGCATTTACACGGTAGTATCATTAATAAATAATATACGCATAAAAATGGAAAACGAAACGCATACGCCTGCTGATTCGCCTCAATTGCCTCCGCAGGGCGCGCAAGCGCATTCACCGCGGGAATCAAACTCTCTTTCTGTGCCGTTGTCTATCGTCGGCGCGGGGATAATCGTTGCCATTGCGATTGTCTACAGTAATAGCGGCGGCGCGCCGAAAGCGCCTTCCGTTGGCGCGGTTCCCTCAAAGGTGCAGGCGCCCGTCGCGCAAGATGATTCCGCAATCGTATTTCGGCCCATGTCAGATGCGGACCACATATTGGGCGATAAAAACGCTCAAGTGAAAATTATTGAATATTCCGATTTGGAATGTCCGTTTTGCAAGCGGTTTCATCCGACAGCGAAGCAGGCGGTAACCGAATATGCAGGGAAGGTGGCATTGATATACCGCCACTTCCCCCTGGAC
>CAZRNH010000015.1:0-9306 GCA_964601445.1 uncultured Candidatus Saccharibacteria bacterium | reverse complement strand
CTGCGAGACATTCTTCAAGGGAAGACCCGCAGAGTATGCGCCGCAATGATTATGCGCATAAACAACGCCGGCATTTCTTATATCTTATGGAATATAAACGGAACGAGCACAGATTGGATAAAATAAACCGGCTTATTAAAGAAGAGGTCGGCAAAATCATTCTGAAAGAATTGGATATGGACAAAAATATGTTGGTTACCGTTACGCAGGTAAAGACATCTTCCGATTTTGCTCATGCCACCGTGTTTTTTTCAACGCTGTTTGCCGAACGCGAGCAGGAAGCGCAGACAATGCTTCAAAAGAGCGCGGGAGACATTCAATTCGTTTTAAACAGAAAACTGCGCATGCGGCCTGTTCCTCGGATTAGATTTGCCGTGGATGCCGCGGTGAAGGTGGAACAGCGCCTGTATGACATTCTTTCAACACATGACGATGACGGAGAAATACGCGCATGAATTTGCGCGCCTTGCCGCGGCAATAGGCAAGGCGGAACATATATTATTGGCGACTCACGAAAATCCCGATGAAGACGGATTAGGCGCTATGTGCGCCTTTGCTCATTATGTGGAGGGGGTCGGCAAAAAACATACCATTTTCGTATCGGGTACCGTGCCTTCCCGGCTTTCCTTCCTTGCCGGATTTAGCCGTATCACCTCTATGCTTCCCGCCGTCGGCGCGGATATGCTTGTTGCTTTTGATTACGGTGATTTTGCGCGGTTGGGAATCGCTCCCGCCGATACGCCGCCTCTTGTCGCCGCCATAGACCATCATCCGCGCCGCGGAGCTCCCAAAGACATTGATATCATAGACACCGCGTTCTCTTCCAGCTGTGAAGCCGTATATCATTTTTTAAGAGCGAATCAAGTGCCGCTTTCACCGGATATCGCTACCTGTATCTACGCAGGCATTGTTGCCGATACAGGAGGATTCATACACAGCAATACTTCTCCCGAAGTGTTTCGCATAGCGGCGCAACTCAAAGAAAGCGGCGCTGATACCGAGTTAATAGCCAAGCGGGTGCTGGGATTCGCTTCCGAGGGGGCGGCGGCGGCAATCGGCCTCGCGCTTTCCCGTCTTACCATAGACAAACCCGCGGGCATTATGTATTCTTATCTGTCATCACAGGAGATTGCGCAGAAGCAAACCGCATGGGATGAGGTGGGCGCGCTTGCGAATATTATGAATCACATTCACGCAACAGATAAGGCGGTGCGGTGCGTCGCGCTGTTTAAAGATAAAAATGATGGTATGATATCGGTAAGTTTCCGTTCCGACAGCGAAAAGGGCTATGACGCCTGCGCGCTCGCCACTGCGTTTGGCGGCGGAGGGCACATGTTTGCCGCGGCGGCAAAGATAAAGGGAACGCTCAAGGAAGTAATCGCGAAAGTGCTTCAGGAAGCGGCAAAAAGAAAATAACGGCCTGGTAGCCAAGTAGTAAGGCATGAGTCTGCAAAACTCTTATGCGCGGGTGCAATTCCCGCCCAGGCCTCAATCACTATTCTCCCACAATCAAAAGAAGTATGTTATATTTCTTTTATGGTTGACTTAAGTTCGATGCGATTAGAGGATGTATGGTATATTGTTGGGCTTATCGCGACAGATGGGAATTTAAGCCCAGATAAACGTCACATAATCATCACTTCGAAAGATAGAAAATTCTTATACGATGTGCGAGATGCTCTTAAAATTAAAATACGCGTTGGACGCAAAGGTCGAGGTGGGTCCATGGAAAAAATTTACAGTTGTTTACAAATCGGGGACATCCAATTTTATAGATTTCTTGAAAGCATCGGGTTAACAAAACGAAAATCTTTAACGCTTGGTCCGCTTAAGGTTCCTCACCAATATTTCATTGATTTTTTGCGCGGCGTCATTGATGGTGATGGCAACATACAACAATGGCGACATGCCAGTAATGGCAATATTCAATGGTCCCTGCGAATCGTATCGGGTTCTCCCTTATTCCTTCCCTGGATCAAAGAAATAATTAGCAAGATAATGCATGTAGAAGGTAAGTTACATATTGTAAAAGCACATGGAAATAGGAATGGGCTTCACATCCTCAAATATGGGAAATTTGCTGCTAAAATAATTCTTCGGATGTGCTATTACCCCGATGCGCTTGCTCTTGATAGAAAGTTGAAAACTTCTTTAAAATGTATACAATCAAAAGATGGATTGAGCAAGTATGGTCAATTCGTGAGCACTCAAGCCCGGGTGGCGGAATGGTTTACGCAGAGGACTTAAAATCCTTGACCCGAAAGGGTTTGTGGGTTCGACTCCCACCCCGGGCACCCTACCACAACACCCCGTGCACTATTGCACGGGGTGTTGTGGTATTGCTCATTTGTCAGTATCGCAGTTTCAGCAGGCGCGTATAGGTTGGATGGAAAATATCTTTAAATTCGGCAACAAGTTTTGCCGACTCCTCCTCTCTTTTTGAACAGGTTACTATGTCTACATGAATATAGCCCTTTTCAGGCCAGGTATGAACGGCAAGATGGCTTTCTTCCAGCACAAATACAATGGACTTTCCGTACGGGGTGAATTGGTGGTCAAGTTTTTGTACAATGCTCAAACCAAGCCTTTTGCAAAACCCTTCCAGGCGCTCTATTACCTTTTTATGCTCCAAACTCTCATGCGCGATGCCTCCTCCTTCTATGACCGCATGATGAAGCGTGGGGGTATCGTTATGCCAGTTACAGTGCACCTCTTGTTCAAGATTAAGATCAAAGATGCGCGTATTGTTTTTTTCCATCTATGCAAGAAAAAGATTTTTCTAAAACGATTCTTCTATTGTAAGAATCGCACAGGGAATGTCAATTGTGGATAAGTTTTTTTGTGCGGGTAGGCGGAATCGGACCGCCGTCTCAACCTTGGCAAGGTCGTGTTCTACCACTAAACCATACCCGCTTGCCGGTGCCGCGGGGGTGAATTGAACACCCGACGCCATGCTCTTCCAAAGAGTGGACTATATCATCACCCCGACGACAATGCGTCGGGGGCTGGGCGCTTGTGCGGGATTATTGTTGGGACTCACCCGCTAGTCTCTACACCTGCCTCGCAACCTATGCCCTCGCGAGGATTGGCTCGGGATTGGTCGCCTAAGGCAACTTTCCCCGAATTCACCCAGTTACATTCCAACGTTACCGTTGGACGGCCCGAAGTTCCAGGCATGCGCTCTACCACTGAGCTACCGCGGCATATTTTATTTTTCAATATCTTCCTATAATAGCAAAAATAGATATTTTTGCAACAGAAAATGAAGAGTTACTCGGCAGAACAGTATCTGCTATACTAAAGGCAAAGAAGCTTTAAATTATAAAGGGAGAAAGCTTGAACTATAAGTGCGCGCTGAGAGATTTTCACCCGCCTAACTTTTTGAACTGGTGGACGGTGTAGGACTCAAATTTACGGCTCTCTCGGCTTGCCCCGTTAGATTTTGCTGTGGGCACTGAGGGGATTGAACCCCCGGCCTACCCGGTGTAAACGGGTCGCTCTACCACTGAGCTAAGTGCCCGTAAATCTAACGGGGTGAATAAACGAAGCGCTCTGCCGTTGAGCTAACCGTCCGATACATGGCAGAGAAATGGAGGTAAAAATAAGGAAGCCCCTCACCCCGCCGTGCGGGGATTCGGGACACTCCATTTTGTTGCCAAAATTCTTGAGGAATTTTTGACAAAGTAACAAGTAAGGAAGCCCCTCACCCCGCAAGGCGGGGATTCGGGACGCTGATTTTTCTTGCTACGCTTTGCGTAGAGAAAAATCGCGGGTGCGCGGGAGAGGAGTTGAACCTCCAAGCCCTTGCGGGCACCAGCACCTCAAGCTGGCGTGTTTACCGGGTTTCACCACCCGCGCATTATATTTCCTTCCACCCGGAGCGCTTTTGCTATCTTTACCTTTTTTCTCCGTAAACAAATAACTTGCTTATCATAATACAGTTTCGGCAATAATTTCAATGATTCGGCTTTCGCATATTTTAATTGATATGCAGAATTTGTACGAGCTTTGCTTATATGCCCCTTAATCCCTAACCGAACAGAAAGCATATACCGGAGCCATTCTATATGATTTTTGCTCGCAGAAGTGAATGTCGTGTAGTACATAAAACTTGACTTCCACCGTGGATCCCAGTACGAGTAGAATGTGCCATCGCCATCCAAGTGTCCGCGCAAAAAATCAAAGAAGTACTTGTTAGGAATAAGTAAGGAGTTGATACATTTTGATTTCGCGGGGATAAGACCTATTGATTCTAAAAACCGATAAAATGACACGCTACCAAACTGAATAAGAAAATATCTTTTGCGTGAGTTAGCTCCATTCCCTTTTTTCGTAATTTTATTCGAGAGATTGAAACACTTTTTTAATAAAAGAACAAGCTTTTCGTCTTTTGATGTAAAACTAATATGCCTGCCATCTGGAGACAGATTACCATCTGTGGTAATAAGACCTATCGCGTACGCAAAAGCAGGCGACCACTTAACCACTATCCCTTTTAACGCTCCCATGCCACCATTATACCTCAAACGAGTAGTGTATGCCAAACTTTTACTTTTCAACCCGTGACTGTTTGCGCTCTCCTATGTTTTTATTTCCTTTTCCTGTTTTTGCGCCGCAGTTTGTATTTCCGCCCGCACTCCTTTTATTCTTGCCCGCTTTCCTTTCACTGATCGCACGAAGTACACTTTACTGCGGCGCGCTTTACTGCGGCGCAAAACCTCCACTTTTTCAATCCACGGCGCATGCAGGGGATATACTTTTTCCACCCCGACCCCCGCAGACACTTTTCTGACGGTAAAGGACGCCCGAAGCCCTTTGCCGTGTTTGCGCGCGATTACCAACCCTTCAAACGCCTGCACGCGTTCTTTTTCGCCGTCTTTTATTTTCTGAAATACTTTTACCGTGTCCCCGGAACGAAACTCGGGAAGGGTTGTTTTGAGGTATGCCTGTTCAAACTGTGTTATTGCGTTCATAAGATATAATATCAAGTTTTATATATATGGTAATGATGATATCAGAAGTCGTTCTCTTTTTCAAGCCCCCATGCGTTTTGGAAGCCAAGCTCCCAAGTTCTACGCCAGCGGTTTTCCGGCAAATCGCGCTTCCATGCCTTTATAAGGCACGATAAAATAAAACGCGGTTCCTTTCATTTCTTTCGTGCCGTCCGCGCGCTCCCATTCGGCAGGGGACTTAAACCATATCTTTCCTTTCCATATGCGCACGATTTCCCGCGCGAGGTTCATGCCGAGTCCCGTTCCTTCAGGTACATTGCTGATGGCATTATCGGCGCGGAAAAACTTTTCAAATATCCGTTCTTTTTGCCCGTCGGGAATGCCGATGCCGTTGTCTTTGATGTATATCTGCGCGTGATCTCCGTGGTCTACGAAACCGATTTCAATTTTGCCCTCCGGGAGAGCGTAACGCACGGCATTTGAAATGAGATTTATTACCACCTGGCGGAATAATGAAGGGTCAAGGCGTATCGAGGCGAGCGGGCGAGCGGGGGGAAGTATGCGAATGGACAGTTTTTTCTCGGCGGCAAGCGGAGTAAATTCCATGGCCACCTCTTTCATGAATGCGGGGATATCTATCGGTACCGGGTCTATTTTAATTCTGCCGCCTTCAATGCGCGCGAGCGAAAGCAATACATTTATAATATCTATCAAGTGGCCGGCTCCCGCGTACACCTGTTCCACGAATTCCTTTTGCCCTTTATTGAGCGCGCCCGCGTCGCCGGCAAGCAACATTTCCGAATACCAGCGCACCGCAGTAAGCGGGGTGCGGAGCTGATGCGACGCGACGGACACGAATTCATTTTTCGCTTCGTTCAGCTTGTATTCATCCGTGACATCCCTAAATACGATGACGACGCCGGTTACGCCATCGCCGCGCAAAGGAGACGCGAAAATAACCACAGGCATCTTCCTGCCGGAGCGCAGTTGAAAGAATACATTATCCTCTAATGACCTGATGGCGGGCGCGCCCGTGTCCAATACTTGGCTTATCGGCCACTCGGCATCGGCAAGTTCTTTGTCTCCTTTAAACACGGCTACTATTTTTTTAATGCTCTGACCGATTGCTTCCGTTTCGCTCGTTTCCAAAAGGACGCTTGCCGCGGGATTCAATGAGAGAATTTTATATTCTTTATCCACTATAAAAAGACCCTCGCTCATGGAGGAAATAATGGCGCGCGACTGGTCGCGTTCTTCTTTTAACTGCGCCTCCAGTATCTTCTCGTCTTCAAGGATATTAAGCAGAGCTGTCTGCGTATCAGCCAGTCCGGACGCAATGCGCTTTTTTTCGCTTATGTCTCTCTGCACGCCGATAAAATGGCGGATTTCGCCGTCCGTATCTTTCCATGGGATAATAATCTCTTCTACATCATACAAAGTCCCATCTTTTCTTTTATTCGTTATGTCAGTGCGAAATACCTCGCCTTTTTTAATACGAGCCCACAGGTCAGCGTAAAATGCCCGATCCTTGAGGTTTGATTTTATAATACGCGGCGTTACTTTGCCGACCACTTCTTCGGATCTCCAGCCGCTGATGCTCTGCCAAGCGGGATTGACATACAAAATAATGCCGTCCGCATCGGTAACGACAATTCCGTCAAAAGACGATTCAATAATAGATTTGAAAAAATCTTCGTTAAACATGTTTATAATTACGCATATCCCCCAAATTCTTCAAAATAAATACTACCGTCAGAAACTCCCGCGTCTTTCAGCTTGCTTCTCATATCCGTTACCATCGCTGGCGGGCCGACCACAAACCATAAAGCCGCGCGGGGGTCGGCTGTCGCGTTTTTAATTTCTTCCGTCCCTATTATTCCGAATATGTTCCGCGCATGAAACCGCGGATTCTCCGCGGCAAGCGTCTCCAGTTCCGTCAGATACGCCGCTCTCTCTTTATTTTTATTGGCGTACACTAGAGTGATATCGCATACTGATTTTTGTTCCGACGCGAAACGGATAATGCTCAAACACGGCGTAATGCCGATGCCGCCCGCCAAAAACACCGCCGGCTGGGCGCAGTTTTGAGGCAAGACGAACGAACCGAACGGACCATCAATTTCCACCGGCGATCCCGCGGCCATTTCCAAAAGCGTACGCTTGAAACCGCTTTCCGAGTCCCTAAAAGCAATGGCAATGGCGCGCGCGTCATGAGGCGAGGAAACTATGGAAAAATTGCGGGAATTGCCCTTATTGTCTTCGTAACGCAATTGCGGCAGGGTAAAACGCGCGTACTGGCCTGCCTGAAAATCAAAACCGCCTCGTTCAAAACTTATTTCCGTGGTGCCCGCGGCGATGGTTCGGGCGCTTGAGACAACAAGCGCGCGCGCCGCGTGCGCTGTTTTTCTCAACCGTTCATTCTCTTTTTTCAGCTCAATCATTTTCAGCTCTCGCCCGACGGTGAGTCGCTGGAATCGTTCCAATTCCGCCTTCTGTTTTTCTATGGTTGTTATGTGCGCCGCAAGTTCCACAACATGCTGTTCTTTGACCGAAAAAAGATTTTTAAGTTTCTGCGCCATCTCCCGCAGTATTACGGCAAGCGCGCCTATTTCATCTTTCGCGTAAACCGTTACCGGTACATCAAAATTTCCCGCGCCGATTGCTCCCGCGTTTTTTTGCAGGAGCTTGAGCGGCGAGAGTACGACAAAATGAATAATGCCGAAAATACCCGCGAATAAAATAAGCGCGCCCGCGGCAATGCCCCATAGCATCAGATTGATTTCTTTTGCCACTTCTCCCACGACGCTGGCGTTCGTTAGATGAATCTCTACGGCGCCGTATGCGCGCCCCGCGAAACGAACGGGGATGTAGACATCGGAAAACTCCTCTTCTCCTTCATACGCCGGTTCATTAATGTCCTTCGTTTTAATAATTACAAACGGTGTCTCTTCTCTCAACACTCTTTGGATGTCTGTGTGCGCGGAGTTTTGAAAACCGATTTCTTTTTTCAAGTCGGAAAAAACAATTTGATAGCCCGTATCCCATATTCTTATGCGCGCGACAAGAGATGAGTTTACGGAGGCAAACATGGCTTGAAACCGCCGGTACGAATCGGGAGACAGCGCGTCCATGAAGTCATCCGGCGCCAGAAGCCGCTGGATGTCTTTTTCAACATTTTCGGTAAGCCGCAGGAATTCCTCGGTTATTAAAATAGAATTAACGGACTTTTTTAAGAACAGAGACACGCCCGCGATAAGCAGGATAAAAAAGACCGTAAGCGGGATAAGTATTTTGTAGCTTATCTTCATGGGAAAACCGGAAATCAAAAATCAAAAATCAAAAATCAAATCAAATCAAATCAAATCTAAAATCCGAATGTCATAACTGAACTATTTTTGATTTTGAGCCTTGGGCTTGATTTGTCATTGGAAATTCAGATTTTGACATTCCGCCTCATCGTTTCACTGCAAAGCGTACAACGAACGCGAGCGCGGCGAAACCGGCGAGCGCGGAAAGCGCGGCAACCGCGAGAGAAGCGCGAAATTCACCTCGTATTTTTTCCTGCGCCGCGAAAACCCGCTGATACACTTCTATGACGCCGACAATTGCTCCCTGCGCGTCTTTTACCGGTATATAGGTTTCAGAAAAGTCGGTGTAATTTCTCTCGCCGACCTGTTCTTTTTTGCCGGCGGTTTTCAATTCAAACTCAATTTCACCTTCTAACGATTCTTTTATTTCATGGTTGTCCGGAAATCGTTTGCCGATGGTTTCCTGCAAGTTGGACCACACCACGACGAATTCTTTATTCCAGACCTTAATGCGGAATAGATTTGCGGTTTGTATTTCGTCAAAGAACTTTTGAAAAGCTTCCGCCTGCCGCGCCGTATCCGCGCTGGTGAAGTCCTCCGGGGCAAGCAAAGCCCCTGCCCGTTCTTGTATGTGCGTCGCGATGGCCTGCTTTTCCGCATCATACACGCGCGCCGAGATGCGCTGATATTGCCGCCAGCCGTATCCCGCGACTCCCGCAACTGCCAACACTCCTAATGCGATAATAATTTTAGTGGATAGTTTCATAATATATAATGAATTAAATGTAAATAATACTATGGTGCGACTTTTACTATTTAGACCTTTACTATTCGCTATGCGCCGCATAGCCCTTTTATTATAGCACGGCGCAGGTATATTGCTATAGGAGCGCGGGATTCAAACAGAATCAAATTAAGAAGCTTGAACATGAGATGATTTCAAGGCGCGGCGACGATGAGACCCGACCTCCGCTCGAGAGATCCGATGTCTGCCCACTGAATCACGCCCTACACTGGAGCTATTTGTCTTTGAGATAATAAAAGGA
>CAZRNH010000014.1:0-9571 GCA_964601445.1 uncultured Candidatus Saccharibacteria bacterium | reverse complement strand
GAATTAGGAATTAGGAATTAAGAATTAAGAATTCTGAATGTCTCTCATTCATGATTCATAATTCATGATTCATAATTCAAATGAGCGGGGAGTCGGACTGATTGAAATAGTCATTGCGGTATTTGTTATTTCCGCGTCGCTCTTTTCCGTGCTTCAGCTTTCCGTGTTTGCGCTGAAAGCAACAGCCGACCGCGCCAATAAAGCGAAGGCCGTAGTGTTTGCGCAGGAAGGGATGGAAGCGGTGCGCAATATCAGGGACGGAAGCTGGACGAATAATATCGCGCCGCTTTCGTTCGGAACGACCTATTATCTTACCACTTCGGGAAGCCAATGGGCGCTTACCCAAACCAATCCGGGAGCGCTTGACGGGAAGTTTACGCGCGCCATTGTGCTGGAAAATGTATCGCGTGACAGTAACAGTAATATAGTGAGCGCGGGGGGCACGAATGATATCAACACGAAAAAAGCGACCGTAACCGTTACATGGAGCAGTCCGGCAAAAAGCGTTCAGCTGGTCGCGTACCTTATGAATATCTTAAAAAACTGAATTACGAATTATGAATTACGAATTACGAATACAGAAAAAAAGGGAGAGAATCTTAGATTTTGTTTCCGTTCATGATTCTTTATTCATGATTCGTAATTCGTGCCGAGGTTTCACTCTCATTGAAACATTGTTGTATACTGCGCTTGTCAGCGCCGTTGCGGGTTCAATTACGCTTTTTCTTATCAATAATATGAGCGCATACAGTAAGGCGACCGCACAGCAAAACGCATTCAATAATGCCAACGACGCGTTGAGGTTAATTACGAACGAGATAAAATATGCAACCGGCGTGTATACTCCCACAAGCGTATTTAATTCCGACAGCGGCCAGCTTTCTTTGGAAACGGCGCTCAATGCGCCTGCGGGAGAGAATGCCGCATTTGTGGATTTTTATATTGATAACGGAAGAATATACGAGAAGCGGGACGGGTTCGCATCATTGTTCCCGCTGACTTCGGAGCGCGTGTTTGTGGAACGATTGCGTTTTGGGCGGAAAACTGCGACGACCACGCGCGATTCCATTTCTGTTGATATTCAGGCAAGAATTAATACCGTAAGCGCGAAACCATCCGACCAAGCGCGCGTTACGCTGACATCCAGCGCGAGCGTGCGGGGAGCGTACTGACAGCGAATTAAGAATTAAGAATTAAGAATTAAGAATTAAGAATGTTTTTCCTTCATAATTCATAATTCATGATTCATAATTCACACAAGGGATTTGCCGCTATGGTGTCCGTGCTTGCGGTGATGTCAATCGGGCTTATTTTGGGCTCGGGGTTTTTGTATTCCACTATTATCAATACGCGCGCCTTACAAAGCGAGGCGGATTCTCTGCAGGGATTTTACGCGTCCGAGTCCGGCGTGGAAGACGCCCTCCATCGCGTGCGGAATAATCTGACCGTCGTCACTCCTTCCATGCTCACGGTAGGAAGCGCAACCGCGACGACCACCGTCACTACTGCCGGAAATATAAAAACCATTACAGCGGAAGGAGGTAAAAATAACGCGATACGGAAAAGCCAAACCACGCTGACGCTTGCCACTACCTCGGTAGATTTTTTCTACGGCGTACAAGTGGGCGAAGGAGGCGTGGTTATGAATCAGAATTCACAGATTATCGGCAATGTATATTCCAACGGCAACATCACGGGCGCGTCGGGCGCGCGCATTACGGGGGATGCGTCGGTCGCGGGCGGCGCGAGTCCGACTGTCGGCGCGAGTTGGGAAACGCAAAACGCCGATTTTGCGTTCGGCACTACGGTAGGAAGTACGGTAACGGCGGTGGATACGGCCGGCGATACGGGGGAATATACCTCAATCGCGCTCGGCGCGGACGGTTTCGCGCGCATGAGTTATTATGATGTGGCAAACAAGGACTTGAAATTCGCGCAATGCACCAATGCGGATTGTACGACGAAAGTCATTACGCCGGTAGACACGGGTTCCGCGGATGTCGGGTGGCGTTATACCTCAATCGCGCTCGGCGCGGACGGTTTCGCGCGCATCAGCTACTATGACAATACTGCCGACTATTTAAAGTTTGTCCGGTGCACGAATGCAACCTGTTCCGCAAAAAATATTACTCAAGCGGATACTGCGAACGATGTAGGACAATTTTCTTCTTTCGCGCTCGGCACAGACGGTTTCGCGCGTATTGCGTATTATAGAATCAACGGAGGGGACCTAAGATTTCTCCAATGCACGAATGATGATTGCACGACAAAAGTCATTACTCCGGTGGATACGACTGATAATGTAGGAAAATATACCTCAATCGCGCTCGGCACAGACGGTTTCGCGCGCATAAGTTATAGAGATGAAGACAATGACGACCTTAAATTCGTACGGTGCCTTGACGCCGACTGTACGGTGAAAAATATCACCTCGGTTGATACGGCTGGCAATCTCGGTGACTTCGGCACTTCCCTCGCGCTGGATGCGAATAATTTTGCTTACATCAGTTATCGCGCAAGCGGCGGGAGCACCGATGATTTGAAATTGGCGCGCTGTACAAACGAAGATTGTACGACAAAAGTCATCACGACGGTGGATGCGGCAGGCGATCAGGGGAAATACAGCTCGCTGAAACTTGCCGGCGACGGTTTCGCGCGCATCAGTTATTATGACGCGTCCGCGGGTGCGATGAAATTCGTGCGATGTCTTGATGCCGACTGTACGGCGAAAAACATCGCATCCGTGGATACCGCGGGAGATGTCGGCCCCTATACTTCTTTGGCGCTGGGCGCGGACGGCTTCGGACGGATAAGTTATCGCGATAATTCAAGCGCCGATTTGAAATATATCCGCTGTATTGACGCGGATTGTTCCGCGCCGAAACAGCGCGCGGATGTCGGGCAAAGTTTCCAGCTTGCCGCGGCAAACACGGTTCGGAGAATGTCTTTATATATCAAAAAAGTCGGTTCACCGCCGGATATTCCGATTCGCATTATGCCGGATGAAAGCGGCAGACCGGACAATTCAAGCGGCAACACCATCGCGTCGGGTACTCTGTCGGCAAGTTCGGTAACGGGCGCGTATGGATGGGTGGAAGTAAGCATGACCACAAATCCAATACTGAATGCGAACACGACCTACTGGATTATGGCTGATACGACTGTTGATGCGAGCAACTATTGGGTATGGGGGGAAGATGCGACTGACGCATATTCATTAGGAACCGCGAAGCACACCATGGATTGGACCAGCGGAGGCACATGGCAAAGCGTAAACGGCGATATGGACTTTCGCGTATGGGTGGGCGGCGCGAATACTTCCCTCACGAATGTAATCGTAAACGGGGATGCGCGCGCCAATACTATTACCTCAAGCAGTGTGTGCGGCAGTGCGTATTATCAGTCCATTGATGCAAGTTCATTTACTTTTTTAAATGCGCCGTCCACGCCAACCTGTCCAAACCCGCTTACCAACGGTACCGCGTATCCGGGTTCCGCGGACCCGCCGGCTTCCGGCATGCCCATTTCGCAGGGGAATATTAACCAATGGAAAGCTGACGCGACCGCGGGAGGAATCATCGCCGGCGATTATACCGTGTCTAACAATGTGTCGCTTGGTCCGCGGGAAATTACCGGCAACCTCGTGATGACCGCGAATAATAAAACGCTCACCGTAACCGGCACGCTATGGGTGCGCGGCACTATAGATGTGAGTAACGGCTCCGCAATCCGTTGCGACACTGCCTATGGCGTCAATTCCTGCGTCATTGTCTCCGACGGGTGGGTGCATGTTTCCAATAACGGGACATTTGCCGGTTCGGGCGCTTCGGGAAGTTTTTTGATGTTGCTTACGACGCTTGCCTGCACGGGAATTCCGGGAGCGGGATGCGGCCATCACGACGGCGCGGTTGATGTGCATAATCAGGCGACCGGCGTCATTTTTTACGCCGCAAACGGCATGATAAATCTTCACAACGGCGTGAATATCACCGAAGCGACAGGTTACAAGCTCCAGCTGGATAATACTGCAACGATTACCTATGACCAAGGTCTTGCCAGTACCAGTTTTTCTTCCGGTCCAAGTTCGGGGTGGAAGATAAGCGGATGGAAGGAGATACCGTAAAAACTCAAAACGCAAAAGTCAAAGCGCAAAACTACAGCGTGAAGTTTCAAACTAAAAGAGTTATACGGGACATCATGCTTAGTTTTACTCTTTAAGTTTTGCACTTTTAGCTTTTTGTATTTTCTATTTTTCATTCATATAGTGCTATACTATCTTCACTATGGCAAAAGCGATTTATGAAATAGAGCCGGAGGCGTTCGGACTTGATATTTCAGACGAGTCCTTTAAATTTGTTTCGCTTTCCCGCGCGCGGCGCGGACTTACGCTTTCCGCATTCGGCCGCGCGGAACTTTCCAAAGGGCTTATCGTCAACGGCGAGATACAAAACGAAAATGAGGTGGCGAAGTTATTAAAAGCAGGGCTTGCCCGTCCGCAGGAAGGGATGATTTCTTCGCGCTTCGTGGTATGCTCTCTTCCGGAAGAGCACTCGTTTACGCGCGTCATTCAATTGCCTAAAATGCGCGCGGAAGAATTGAAAGAGGCGGTGCGTTGGGAGGTAGAGCAGAATATTCCGTTGAAAATAGACGAGGTGTATTATGATTGGCAGATGGTGGAAACCGCTCCCGCGGTGCCGCATCAGGATATACTTATTTCCGCCGCGCCGCGCCGCCTCGTGGACGGATATGTCGCGGTGCTTACCAAATGCGGCTTGCTCGTTAAATCAATGGAAGTTGAGTCGGTGGCCGTCGCGCGCGCGCTGGTGAAGGACTTACGCGCGGATGGGCCGATTCTTTTGGTTGATTTGGGCGCGACCAGGACGAGTTTCATTATTTTTTCAGGCGGCGCGCTTCAATTTACCTCTTCCATTCCGCTTGCGGGAAATCGCATGATAGAAATAATCGCAAAAAATTTATCCATCAACATGGAAGCCGCGAAAAAACTTTTCTATGAGGTCGGGCTTGATAAAAATCAGGAGGGCGGCAAGATATACGATGCGCTTGAGCCGACCGTACGCGATCTCGCGGAGCAGATACGCAATTACATTTCATTTTACGAAAGCCATTCCGTACACGAACATAAACAGGGGCAGGTCTCGGTCAAAAAAGTCCTGCTTGCCGGCGGCGTTTCCAATCTGACCGGATTGAATATGCATATCGCGCTTTCATTGGGAATTCCGGTGGAGACGGGCAATCCGTGGGCGAATATTTTAAAGGAACCCTTGCGGGAAGTGCCGGGGCTTTCGTATCGGAAGTCGTTGAGTTACACCACCGCGCTGGGGCTCGCGCTGTCGGGAATACAGAAGTCATAAAATGTAAAAATTAAAAACCAAAAATGTTCACGCTTCACGATTTATGCTGACCCTTAATTTACTCCCCGAATATTATAAAAAGGAATATCTTTTTGAGAAAAAACGGCGATTCTCGGTTTTTTTCGGCGTGTCTCTTTGTGGTATTTTTCTCGTATTTTGCGCGCTCCTTTTTTCCACTTACCTTTTTTTGGTGATTCAGGAAAAATCATTCCGTTCCTCGTTGGATGCCCGGAATGTTGCGGAAGCATCGCAACGGCTTGATGCGGTCAAAAAAGAAATAAACGCGCTCAACAAAAAGGTGAGCGCTTTGAAGGCGGTAAAAAATGAAATTGACCCGGTTGCTCCCGTGCTGGAAAAAATCTCTTTATTGATTGAGCCGGGTGTTTTCGTGGAAGGCCTCTCTTTAGACGCGGAGGCGGGAATGGCAAGCATTTCCGGTTTTTCCGAAACGAGGGAGCGCGTGCTTTCTTTGGCGAGCGCGCTTGCCGGAAGCGATTTTGCGCGGCCGGACAGTTTGCGAAGCCCCATTCAGAACATATTAAAAGAGAAAGGCGTTCAGTTTTCATTCACCTTTTTATTGCAATGAGCATATCCGCGCCGCAAAAATTTTATATGCAGACCGCTCTGCTCGTCTGTGCGCTTTTTGGGTTTGCGTATCTGGGCTGGTTTTTATTCGGCCGCATAACGGCGGCCGCAGAAGCGGCGCGAGCGGCTCAATATGAACTTGCACAGCTTGATGCGCAACAGCGGCAGATAAGCGAAATCGCAAAGGAATACGAAGAGGTCAAGCCAAATCTTCCTTTCTTGGAGCGGCTTTTGCTCCCGCGCGAAGAAAAACTTCCTTTTATTATGCTGGTGGAGCGGCTGGTGCAAGAGACAGGCATCGCGCATATCATTGATACCGTGGAAGATGTCTCCGCATCGGGCGGTACAAAGGCAAACGGGCAAAATGCGATAGTGTTTAATATCAATGTTCGCGGAGAATTTTCCCGCGTCATGCGTTTTGTGTACCTTCTTGAGAATGAGCGGTATTATCTTTCGTTGAAGAAGGTCAGTATTGCGCGCGCAACGGAGGCGGTTCCTATTTTAGACGCGAACGGCGCGCCGTTATCGGCAAAAGATGCCGTCAAAATGCAATTATCCGTAAAAGTATACGCTCAATAATATATTTATGTACGCTTTTTTCATTCGCATCGCAAGCCGTTTTTTTTCAGTCATTCGCGCGTTGTTTGTAGTGCATTACGGATTTACGCTTTCCCTCTTTTTTGTCGCCGCCGCGGCATCGGGAGGCATGCTGTTTTGGCGGTATGCGGGTCAATCCGTACTGTCGCCGGAAGTGACGGCGCGGACGATAAAAATAAAAAAAGAAGATGTGCGGGAGATTCTTTCCGATATAAAGGCCCGCGAAGAAATGAGGGATACGCTAAAAAATAAAACATTTCAAAATCCTTTTACGGAACCCCCAAAAAAACAATAGACACCGCGCGTCTTTTATGGTAGCGTGAAATGGTTTTAGCGTCCATTCCCCTTGTAGCTCAATGGATAGAGCAGCGCTCTTCTAAGGCGTTGATGGGGGTTCGATTCCCTCCGAGGGGACCAATGCGTGTGCGTGAAAAGCAATTGCGGAGAAATAGTAAAGCTGATACAATTGCTCAAATGGCGGCATGGTGGTCGTAGCTCAACTGGCAGAGCGCTCGGTTGCGTCATAAGACAGAGCCCTGCTGTTTTACATTTTCAATTTCTCGGTTTATCATGCGCATATGCCTCATGTTTTATGTAACATATGTAAGAAAGAATTTTACGCCAAGCCAAGTTGGGTTGAAAAGGGATGGGGAAAGTATTGTTCCAAACATTGTCAGTTTAAAGGACAGGAAAATGGGAAGATCAGAAACTGTTTCGTATGTAAGAAAGAGGTGTATCGTTCCCAAAAAGATTTAGAGGGTTCAAAAAGTAAGAAGTATTTTTGCGGTAAATCCTGCCAAACTATTTGGAGAAATACTGTTCTCTATCAAGGTGCCAGCCATCCAAATTGGAAAAGCGGGGAGCGCGTGTACAAAAATATTATGGTTCGCAGTAAGTTGCCGCAGATATGTCGCAGATGTCATACGAAAGATGCGAGGGTGCTTGCCGTCCATCACATTGATAGTAATAGGAAAAATAATAAGGTTGGTAATTTAGTTTGGCTTTGTCATAATTGCCATCACCTCGTTCATCGTGATATGACAGAAAGACAAAAATTTATGGAGACATTAGTGTAGCGGCAGCACAACAGGTTGTGGTCCTGTTAGCAGGGGTTCAAATCCCCTATGTCTCCCAGGTATATGATGAGTGGTTGCGGGTTCAAGTCCCGTCGACCACCCCAAAAGCGACTGAAAAAGCTCCTACGGAAGTACGGGACTTTTTCAGTCCATTTGCTTTAGGTGATTTGAAAAATTACGGCATTGATGTTATTATTGCGCTATTATTCATAATCATACTGTTATGGCAAAAGGAAACAATGCGCAGAGAAAGAATGTGAAGAAGCCGAAGAAGTCAAAGAAGAAGTAGTTTTTTTAAAAATCCATTCCTTATCGGAGTGGATTTTTATATTGAATACGCATAGAATGACTTTAGACCTACTGTTTAATAATTTTCGTAAAGAAATTTTCATATTTTGAGCGAGACGAAGTGAAAATTGTAAGGCATATGTGATATATGTTGAGCAATTTTTGCAAAGTCGTAGCCAAAATAGGGAAATTGCAGTAGAAAGGTTATTAAGCAGTAGGTCTATTATATGACTCAATCTCAAGCGCTTTCTATATTAAAAACCGGCGCAAATGTATTTTTAACCGGCGAACCGGGGTCTGGAAAAACGCATACTGTGAATGAATACGCGGGATATTTGCGCGCGCACGGCATTGAACCTGCTATCACCGCTTCTACAGGCATCGCCGCGACGCACATCGGCGGAATGACGATTCACTCATGGAGCGGCATAGGAATAAAAACCGCGTTACATGAAAAAGATGTCCGGGAAATTGCGGGGCATGCTCACATCGTAAAGCGTATCGGACGCGCGCGCGTGCTTATTATAGACGAAGTGTCCATGCTTTCTTCAGGGACGCTTTCCATGGTGGACGCAGTGTGCCGCGCGGTAAAAAAAAATACAAAGCCATTCGGCGGTTTGCAGGCGGTTTTCGTGGGCGACTTTTTTCAGCTTCCGCCTGTCATGAAGCGAGAAGATAATCCCGGCGCGGGGCAGTCCGCGCTTCTGCCGGAGACGGCGGGGCTTTTCGCGTGCGATTCTTCGGCGTGGCAAGAGGCGAATCCCACTGCGTGCTATCTGACCGAGCAATATCGCCAGGACGACGGCCATTTTCTTTCTTTGCTTTCCGCGATACGGCGGAGAGCGTTTGGCGCGGACCATTTGCGCCATATTGAAGCGCGGAAGACGGCGCAGAGCGAAGCGCCGGCGGGCGCGCCGAAATTGTTCGCGCACAATGCCGATGTGGATCGCATCAACGGCGAAATGCTGGCGACGCTGAAGGGTGAGCCGCGGGAATTCGCCATGCGCGCGCACGGTCCCGATGCGCTTGTTTTTTCATTGAAAAAGGGCTGTCTTTCCCCGGAGATTCTTTCGCTTAAAATAGGCGCGGCGGTAATGTGCACGAAGAATAATCCGAAAGAACGGTTTGTGAACGGCACGCTTGGCATGGTGGAAGCGTTTGACGAGCTGACCGGCAATCCTTTCATCCGCGCGCGCAACGGCAGGCGCATTTTAGTGGAGCCCATGGAGTGGTCTATGGAAGAAAACGGCGTGCCGCGCGCGCGGATAACCCAGCTTCCTTTGCGTCTTGCATGGGCGATTACCGTGCATAAAAGCCAGGGGATGAGTTTGGATGAGGCGGTGATGGATCTTTCCCGCGTCTTTGAATTCGGGCAGGGATATGTCGCGCTCTCCCGCGTGCGGCGGCTTTCCGGTTTATACATGCTTGGATGGAACGCGCGCGCGTTTGAAGTGCATCCGGAAGTGTGTGCCAGAGATGAAGTGTTTCGTTTTTCGTCCGCATCAGCCGAAAAAACAAGCGCCGCCATGCCGCTCGTCTTGCGCGTGAAGACAGAGGAGCGGTTTATTGCCGCATGCGGAGGAAAGCGTCGGGCATTGCGGGAAGCGTCCGCTTGCGCAGGAGGTCGGGCTTCCGCCCGCTGACTCCCAATTA
>CAZRNH010000013.1:6706-10093 GCA_964601445.1 uncultured Candidatus Saccharibacteria bacterium | reverse complement strand
TTGTGAGTTTTTTATCTTGCGGACAAATTATAACAAAATAATTATCATTTGTCAATACACCCGCAAGAACAACGGAAGTCAGAATGATAAGCGAAATTTACTATTATGTCAAGCGGCGTACCGATAAAAAAAGAGGACTCAACCCTTGATCTCACCCTAAGGCCTTCGCGATGGGATGAGTATATAGGGCAGGAAAAAATAAAAAACAACCTCCGGATTCTTATTGAGGCGGCAAAAAAACGCGGCGAACCGATTGAACATATTTTGCTGTACGGCCCCGCGGGGCTGGGGAAGACAACGCTTGCGCACCTTATCGCAAAAGAAATGGGCGTGGCGGTAAAAGTCACTTCAGGTCCCGCTATTGAAAAAGCGGGCGATCTTGCGGCAATCCTTACCAACATGGAAGAAGGGGATGTGCTTTTTATTGATGAGGTGCATCGCATTCATAAAATGGTGGAAGAAGTACTGTATCCCGCCATGGAATCAAGCGTCTTGGATATTATTATCGGAAAAGGACCTTCCGCAAAAACACTGCAACTACAGCTCCCCCGCTTTACTATTGTGGCGGCTACCACTCGTGCGGGACTTCTTTCTTCTCCTTTCCGTTCGCGATTTGGCGCAACGCATCGTTTGGACTTTTATGAAGAGAATGAAATGAAACAGATTATAAAACGGTCAGCGGCGCTTCTTGGAGTGCGCATCAGTGAAGAAGCGGTTGGGGTGGTTGCGCTCGCCTCGCGCTATACGCCGCGGGTGGCAAACAGGATTCTGAAGCGCGTCAGGGACTATGCGCAAGTGCATGATAACGGAGAAATTACAAAAGAAACCGCTCAAAAGGCGCTCGCGATTATGGAGGTGGATGAAATAGGGCTTGAAGCGACCGACCGCCGCATTTTAAATGCAATTATTACCAAGCACAGCGGGGGGCCGGTGGGACTGAAAACCATCGCCGCATCCACTTCCGAAGAAATAGAAACGATAGAAGATATTTACGAGCCGTATCTTCTGCAAATAGGATTTCTTTCGCGCAGTCCGAAGGGAAGAATTGCGACAAAACACGCGTACGCGCACCTTCACATACCGTATTATCATAAAGAACAAAGTGTATTTATATAAATGTAAAATTAAATATCAAAATGGAAAAATCAGTCCGCCTTTGGCGGGCTACCGCAATTTTGCGCTTTGATTTTTGCGCTTTGATTTTCTTTCATGTCCGGCCATTCAAAGTGGAGCACCATTAAACATAAAAAGGCGCTTACCGACGCAAAAAGAGGGAAGCTTTTCTCAAAGATTTCGCGCATGATAAGCGTTGCGGTAAGAGAAAAAGGGCCGAGTCCCGATACTAATTTACCTCTGCGATTGGCGCTGGAAAAGGCAAAGGAGGCGAATATGCCCGCCGAAAACATACAACGCGCGATAAAAAAATACTCGGCGGGCGCCGGCGACCAGCTTGAAGAGGTGCAATTTGAAGGATACGGGCCGGGAGGCGTGGCGCTTATCATAGAAGCCATCACGGACTCGCGCAATCGCACCTCGCAGGAAATCCGCCACATACTCTCCTCCCGCGGCGGCAACATGGCATCTCCCGGATCTGTATTGTGGATGTTTGAAAAATACGGCGATATTACTGTTAACTGCGCGGGGAGAAATCGCGAGGATATAGAATTAGCCGCTATAGAAGCGGGCGCGGAGGATGTGCGCAATGAAGAAGATAAAATAGTCATACTTACCAAGCCGGAGGATGTATACCGCGTAAAAAAATATGTGGAAGAAAAAGGGGTGATAATTGAAAAAGCGGGATTTGATTATCGGCCGAAAAATGCCGTGGTGATTACGGACGCATCTTTAAAAAAACAAATGGAGGATTTGTGTGAAATACTTGACGATTATGATGATGTCCAAGAAATCTACTCAAGCGCGCAATTCTAATCCTGTTTCGTTATGATTATTTTGGGCATAGACCCGGGAGAAACACTTGTGGGATTCGGGGTGATACGCAAAGACGGCTCCCGGCTTACTCTTATGGATCACGGCTGTATACGCATTCCTTCGGTACGGCGCACCGCCGCGCAAAAACTGTTTCTGCTTGAAAAAAAGGTTTCCTTTATTATACAAAAACACCGCCCGGATATTGCGGTGGTGGAAGAGCTTTTTTTTACCAAAAACATGAAAACAGGCATCCGCGTCGCGCAAGCGCGCGGCGTCATCCTCTTCGCTTGCGAAAAAAACGGCGTACGCATTATTGAATGTACTCCTCTGCAGGTGAAACAAGGGGTCACCGGGTACGGGAAAGCCGATAAAAAACAGGTGCAAAAAATGATAAAGCTTATTCTCAATCAAAAAGAGCTTATTTCGCAAGACGACACTGCGGACGCCGTTGCGGCGGCAATCTACGCGAGTAATACTATGTTGCTTTTAGATTCAAACGCAATCAATCCCGCGCTCCTGCCTCCGGAGAATATACGCTAATAATCCTGTTCTTTTTCGCTTTCTTCTTTTTCAACTTCAAAATGCGCGATATCGCTGAATAAATCTTCTTCTTCGCCGTCTTCTTCCCATTTTTTAATACCCTCGTCTTTTTCTTCGTTCTCTTCAAAAACACCCCCCTCTCTCTTGTGGTACATATATGTGGTGTACTGCGCCCGCAGGGGCGCTTTTTTAATAATGATTTATTTTGAGATTATTGTAGCAGTTGGATATACGCTGTCAACCCCGTGTTATTATGTAATAAAATCAAGGGGTTGCTTGTTTCTGTTTTTTATGTGAGAATAATTTTTATCCGTATGCCAAAACTTAAAAATTATAAATACGCGCCTCGCCGGAAAAAACGGCTTTTCAAAAAACTTGTTTTGTTTTGTTTTGTTTTGTTTTTTATTATGCTTTCCGCGGGGATACTATTCGTGCTCGCGGCAATAAAAAACCTCCCCGACCCTCTCGCGATAAGCCAAATAAAAACGCCTCAATCAACGAAAATATATGACCGAACCGGCGCGACTCTTCTTTATGAAATTCACGGGGAAGAAAAAAGGACGGTAGTCCCCTTCGGCCGCATCAGCCGTTTTATAAAAGACGCCGCCATAGTGGCGGAGGACTTCAATTTTTATACGCATAACGGCATAGATTTTAAATCAATTATCCGCGCTTTTATAGTGGATATAGCCAAGGGGAAATTCGCGCAAGGCGGGTCCACCATTACCCAGCAACTGGTAAAAAACACTTTTCTTACTCCCGAGCGGACCATTTCGCGTAAAATAAAAGAGGCGCTCCTCGCGGTCAAAATAGAAAAAAGCTATACCAAAGAAGAAATATTTTCCTTTTATCTTAATCAGATTCCCTACGGATCAAACGCGTACGGCGTAGAATCGGCGGCGCAAACTTTTTTTGGGA
>CAZRNH010000013.1:0-6696 GCA_964601445.1 uncultured Candidatus Saccharibacteria bacterium | reverse complement strand
AATGAATCTGCAACGCTTGCCGCGCTTCCCAAATCACCCAATCGCCTTTCACCGTTCGGCGACCACACGGATCAGCTTATGGCGCGAAAAAACTATATACTTGACCGCATGGAGCAAATTGGTTTTATAAATACCGCGGAAGCAGAGGAAGCAAAAAAGGAAATGCCCGCGTTTGCAAAACAAAAAACGAATATAAAAGCGCCTCATTTCGTCATGTATGTAAAAAATTATTTGGAAGAAAGATACGGCGCGAACTTCGTGGAAAATGCGGGTCTGCGCGTAGTAACGACGCTTGACTTTGACCTTCAGCAAAAAGCGGAAAAAATAATTGAACGGATAGGAAAAGAAAATGAAAAAAAATATAAAGCGGGCAATGCCGCGCTTGCCGCCGTTGACCCGCGCACCGGACAGCTTCTTGTTATGGTAGGGTCCCGCGACTACTTTGACACCGCGCGGGGAGGAAATTTTAATGTCGCAACCTCAAAAAACAGACAGCCGGGCTCGGCATTCAAGCCGATTGCATATGCGGAGTTTTTAAGAAAAGGGTATCCGCCCCGCACTATATTGTTTGATGCGCAAACAGAGTTCTCTGTCAACGCGGAAGAATCATACCGTCCCGAAAATTATGATAATAAATTCCGCGGGCCCGTTTCAGTTGAAAGCGCTCTCGCGCAATCGCTCAATATCCCGGCGGTAAAGGTGTTGTATCTCGCGGGAATGGACGAAGTAATACGGCTCGCGCATAATCTTGGCATTACCACGCTGGAAGACCGTTCACGCCTCGGTCTTTCTTTAGTGCTTGGTGGCGGCGAGGTAAGCCCGCTTGATATGGCTTATGTATATAGCGTATTTGCCAACGAAGGGATACGAAATGAAAAAGCGTTTATTTTAAAAATAGAAGACGGAAATGGATCAGTGTTAGAGGAGTGGCGGCCTCACCCTAAAGAAATACTGGAAAAAAACGTGGCGCGCACGATAAGCGCCATACTTTCAAATAATGATTTGCGCGCGCCGGTATTCGGCGCGCAAAGCCCTCTTTTTTTCCCGCAATCCGCCGTTGCCGCAAAAACAGGAACCACGCAGAATTATAAAGACGCGTGGGTGGCTGGTTATGCGCCCTCTCTTGCGGCAACCGTATGGGTTGGCAATAATAACGGGGCGCCAATGGAAAAAGGCGGGGCGGGCATCGCGGCCGCAGGACCTATTTTTCATGAGTTCATGTCTGCGTTTCTTGATGAAAGAGGAAGGGGGGAATTTACTCCGCCAGAACCGATACTAAGTGAAAAACCGGCGCTGAATGGAAATTACATCGCCCAAATAAAAGTGAAAATTGATAAGGACTCCGGAATGCGCGCCACTTCAAAAACGCCGCCTGAAAAAGTGGAGGAAAAAATATTTCCGGAAACACGCACTATTTTGCGCTATGTGGACAAAAAAAATCCTTTGGGTGATTTTCCGCGCAATCCCGCGGAGGACCCGCAATACGCCAACTGGGAATATGGCGTACAAAATTGGCTGAAAAATAATCCGTCTTTTTCCGCTCCATATATCGCTCCGCCCGACGGATATGACACAATTCACACGGAAGAAAATATGCCGAAAGTGGAGATACTCTCACCCGCGCCTGATGCGACAGTAAGCGATCAAGTATATATAAAGGCGTCTATTACTTCTCCTTTTAAAATAAAGGGGGTTGATTTTTATCTTAACGGGGTTCTTTTTTCTTCCGATTTTGAATTCCCTTACGAAGCGCAAACATCTTTTTCTCTTCTTGGAAGCGGTCAGCACGCCTTGCTGGCGCGCGCGTATGATATATATGATAATGTGGGAGAAAAAATGATTACGGTGATAAAATAATTATAAAGTATATTTTATCTTATGCACCGGTATTCCCTCATCTCTGCAGCGCTGTAAAAAAATAGTTTCTTTCAGGCGCATCTCGCTTATCATATAATTATCCGCTGTTTTTAAAAAAAGCGTTTGATTTCGCACGGCGACCGCTTTTATTTTATCGCCCGCAAAAATACGCGCAATACGCTCCGCTTTTTCTTTTGCGGTAAGTGTTTCTATTTTATCCTGTATTCCTTTTTTTTTAAGAATAAAGGGAAGAATTGATTGGAGAGGAATAAACATTATATCTTAATAGGCATTACCACATAACGATATCCGTTATTTTTACCTGATAATATGGCCGGCGCGGAAGAACCATTTAATTCAAAAAGTATTTCCTCTTCAAAAATATTAGCGATTCCTTCAAGTATGTATTTATAATTAAATACCGCTTCCGCATCTTTTCCCGATACGGAAACCTGCAGTGTTGAATTAAATTCTCCCTTCACTTCGTCCGCCGATTTAATTTCAACTATATTTTTCTTTGCATGCGCTATAAAATGAATATTATTCAATTTTGAGCTGAATATGCTTGCTAATTTTACTTTTGAAGAAAACTCTGTTTTGTGTATAAAAAACTTCGTGTGCGTGTCTTTTGGAATAATTTGCTCATAATTTGGATAAGTGCCTGAAATAAGACGGGAGGTAAGATATTTATTTTCTAATTCAAAACTGATTTGATTTTGCTCTATAAAAATAATTATCGGCGATTCCTGATCTATAATACGAATGAGTTCTTGCGCGGTTTTTTGCGGTAAAATAAAAGAGGTTGGTTTTGTTATTTCATAATTTCCTTTTTGATACACTATTTTTTCAGAGAGTCGGAAACTATCCGTGGATACTACTTTTAAGACCTCATTTTGAAATTGAAAAAATATCCCTGAAATCTCCGGAATTGAGTAAGAGACGGCCGCCGCATTTAATACTTGCGTGAGGGTTGATTTTAATGTCGGCGCCGCGATTTTAATTTGTTGTTCTTTTTTTATTTTTGGAATAAGCGGGAATTCGCTTTTATTAGCGGTGGGAATAATAGTTTTTATATCATCCGCTTCAATAGAGATATTTTTCCCTTTTTCTTCTATGGTTATTTTTATATTAGGAAGATTGTAAATAAAATATGCTATTGATTTTAAAGGAATCACCGCCTCCCCCTTTTTTTCAACTTTACACGGTACTTGTATGTGAAGCCCTATTTCAAGATCTGTAGTAAATAAAATAACCTCCCCTTCTCCTGTTTTAAAAAGTATATTATGTAAAATAGGGGTATTTTGATTTTTTGACGCGATTCGTTCAAGGTGCGCAATGCTGTTTTTTAAATTTTCCTGCACGCATATTATTTTCATAAAAATAAGTAATTAATTTTTTTATTTAATATAGTTATTATTAGTATATTTTATTTTGTGGAAAAGTAATCTTTACATAGTTATCTTCTTTGTTTTTTATATTGATAAAAGAGTGGATAATAAGAAGATAGTAATGTGGATAATATAAATAGGTAATTTTTCTCCTTATATTATACAGATGATATGCACATCATTTACACATACATATCACGCGCTATATATTATTTTTTTTATCATATTTATTTCTTCAACGAATAATTCATTATTTTTCATTAAATTTTCTATTTTTTCGCACGCATGCATAACAGTACTATGATCTCTTCCGCCAATTTTATTTCCTATTGAGGGATAAGAAAGTTTAAATTCTTCCCGTAAGAGATACATAATCACTTGCCGCGGCTTTACCACTTCTTGTTTCCTTGTTTTTATAATAAGTTGTTTTTCGTTTATTCCGTAAAAATAAGCGACTGATTGGATAATGTGCTTTATATTTGCTGTTTTTTTCGGTGTATACAATGAAGAAGAGAGAATTTTTTTAACCTCGTCAATACCAAATGGATTTTTAGTAATCTTTATTTGCATAGCAACCTTATTCGCGGCGCCTTCAAGTTCTCTGATGTTTTTTTGAAAATTATGCGCCACATATTCAAGTATTTCTTCAGAAATAGCAGTCTCTTTTTTAATCATTTTCTTTTTTAATATCGCAAGACGGGTTTCATAATCGGGGTATCCGATATCCGCCATCATGCCGCCTTCAAATCGGGAGCGAAGCCTGTCTTCCAGTGTGGGAATAGCCCGGGGAAGCCGGTCCGAGCTGATAATGATCTGCTTATTTTTTTCATACAACGCATTAAAAGTATGAAAAAATTCCTCCTGCGTTTTGTCTTTCCCGGTAAGGAATTGCACATCATCTATAATAAGCACGTCATTTTTTCTATATTCTTCTTTAAACCTTTCCATTTCCTTATTTTGCAGAGCGGACACAAGCTCGCTGGTGAATTTTTCCGAAGTAACATACTTAACCTTTTTCCCTTTATATAATTTTAAGACCTCATTTCCTATTGATTGAAGCAGGTGTGTTTTTCCAAGCCCGACGCCTCCGTAAATAAAAAGCGGGTTGTATGCGGTCCCGATGTTTTTGGTGACCGCTATTGCGGCCGCATGCGCGAGTTCATTTGACGACCCCACCACAAAATCATCAAAGGTGTATTTATGATTTAAATTGGTGTCTTTATCCATTCCCGCAAACTCCAATTTATTTTCTTGAGGGATAATTTCTTTTTCCTGCTTTTCTTTTTTTGGTCTTAATAAAGGAGAAATGCTTCCTGCGGGAGCGATGAGAAATTTAATATCTTTTATATCGGAAGACACTCCGCGGAGAGATCGGAGAATGAATTTATTAAACTTGCTTTCCAGCCATTCTTTCGCAAAAGAGTTTGGAACGGAAACAGTAATAATGCCATCTGTTTTTGAGTGAATGCCGGTGTGTTGAAACCATGTATTGAAACTTGCGCGCGAAACATTCAGCTCAATTTCAGAGAGCACATGGCGCCACAATTCATCATTTTGAACGATTTGTTCACTCATGTAATTATGCGGATGAATTATACCATGCAAAGAAACAAAGAAGATATTGTGATTTTGTTGATAATATGTGGATATTCTGTGAATATGATATATTTTTAACCAAAACAAATCATAAAATTGACTTTTGAGTATATGTATCATAGAATACGCGAATAAACAATAACACTATAAGATGTCCTATGGCAAAAACATATAAACCAAGCAAGAGAAAGCGGGCGAAAAAACACGGATTTCTTTCAAGAAAAAAGTCAGTGTACGGCGGGCGCACGCTTGCGCGCAGAAGAAGAAAGGGAAGGAGCAAGCTTGCCGTTAGCGTTAAAAGATAGTTTTTTGTTTTTCTGTGCTGAAAAAAGCATATAGAATAACCAAAGAAAGCGAGTTCCGCGCCGTGCGTTTAAAAGGGAGAATTATTACAACCCCCTTTTTTTTGTTACAATATAAAAAGAATGATAAAAAAAACAGCAGAATAGGTTTTGTGGTAAGTAAAAAAGTGTCTCAAAATGCGACGGAACGCAATACGATAAAAAGGAGAATGAGGGAGATTGTGCGCGGTTATCCTGAAATATTGCGTAGGGGATATGATGTGGTATGTATCGCTAAAAAACAAATAGGCGCGCTTTCATTTCAAAAAATGAAAGAGGAAATGCGGACGGCGCTTCACCGGATATGCATATAAAAATAAGTTTGTTTTTCAAAAAATCAGCATGCGCGCTCATTCGCGCATACCAATATACTCTTTCTCCCGACCACGGGATTTTTGGCGCGCATCTTGCCGGCGCGGGGGCGGGATGCAGATTTCTCCCTACATGCTCGGAGTATGCTTTACAGTCAATCCAATTGCATGGCGTACGAAAGGGGGCGGGGTTGGCGATAAAAAGAGTGATAAGGTGTCGTCCCGGGGGCGGGAGCGGATACGACCCCGCACGCATATAATATGTTTTCATTTTTTTTCAGAGAATTTCTTTACCGGCCCCTTTTTAACGCGTTGATATTTTTGTATCAGACCGTTTCATTTCACGACCTCGGCGTCGCTATCATCATACTTACCCTGCTTATTCGTATACTGCTCTCGCCTCTTTCCCGTAAATCAATTGTGGCGCAAAAAGAAATGACTGCTATTCAGCCGGAAGTGAAGAAAATACAGGAACAGCATAAACACGAAAAAGAAGAGCAGATGAAAAAGGTGATGGCGCTGTACAAGGAGAGAAACATAAATCCTCTTTCAGGATGCCTCCCTCTTCTCATTCAACTTCCCATTGTGATCGCGCTGTACCGTGTTTTTTTGGCGGGTTTTAACGAACAAGGCCTGCAACAGCTTTACAGTTTTATGCCGCGCCCCGAAATTATAAACCACCTTTTTCTTGGTTTTATTGATATTTCTAAAAAAAACATAGTGCTTGCGGTTTTGGCGGGTGTGTTGCAGTTTCGGCAGTCAAAAATGATTCTTGACGAGCAGAAAAAACACCATACCTCCGCAGAGTTTCAAACCAATACATCGCTTGCGATGTCAAAACAAATGACCTATATGATGCCCATACTTACCGTGTTTATCGCGTATTCCGTGCACGCGGGCATCGCTCTGTATTGGGTGGTAACCACCGCGTTCTCCGTATTACAGCAGAGAAATATACTGGGAAAGAAGGTTGAATAGGACTTACGCATTTGGCCAATTTCTTTGTTAAAATGCTGTGGTTTTTCTCACCGTAGTCGTGCTACGGCTCAAAAAATCCTCGCATTTTGTCTTAAACTTGGCTCAAATGCGTAAGTTGTAAGAAATACCGGCGTTATTTATACACATAATCATTGTGGGGCGCTCTGCGTGTCTCCCCTTGAAGAATGTCTCGCAGTTCCGATGAGCTTGGTGTCGCCATAGGCG
>CAZRNH010000012.1:9268-10102 GCA_964601445.1 uncultured Candidatus Saccharibacteria bacterium | reverse complement strand
CCTTTCGTATTTCGGCGCACACTTCCAAGCCGTCTTTTTTCGGCAATCCTTTATCTAAGATAATAATATCGTAACTATTCTTTTTTACCTTTTCCAATCCATCTTCCCCGTCAAGAGCCGCGTCAACCACAAAGCCACGCTCTTTCAAAGAGGACATCAGAGAACTGGCAATTTCTTTATCATCTTCAATAAGAAGTAGATTCATCCCGTTAGAAGCAGAACGCGATCAAATTGACCTGCAAAATTATCTTATTTTTGTAATAACTCAATAATATTAATTTCAAGTTTTACCCCATGAAGCGATCGCGGCTTCTAACGGGATTCATGCGTTTTTTTATACCGCGTACTCCTGGCTTGCCCGATCCGTTCAAGCAACTTCAAAGACACCAAGCGGGATAATGCTTGTTTAATGGTTGATTGTGGAATTTTACCTTTCATGAGTTTACTTACTTCCGCTACGGCAAACTCTTTGTCGCCATCAAACAGGCGATAAATTTGCATTTGTTTTTCCGAAAGGAGTTTCTCCGGCTGATCCGACTCCATTAATTTCATCGCTCTCTCGGTCTGTTCAAGCAGCGCGCCGAGAAAATATTCCACCCATGGCGTTATGTTTTCATGCTCGGTTTTATGATTTTTCTGCGTTGCCCGAAGCGCGATATAATATTCCGCCTTCGTCTCCTCTATGATTTCATCGAGCGAGACATACGGCACATAACTGTAGCCCGACTTGAGAAGCAGAAGATTGGTGAGAGCGCGGCTCAGCCGTCCGTTTCCGTCTTTGAAAGGGTGGATCGCAAGGAATTCAAAAATGAAATTAGCAATCACAAGGATCGG
>CAZRNH010000012.1:0-9258 GCA_964601445.1 uncultured Candidatus Saccharibacteria bacterium | reverse complement strand
AGTTCTGATGAATGCCTTTTGTTTCCAATTGCTCGTTTGTCCATTCAATAGCTTCGAGCATTTCTCCTTTTACCAAGTGCGGCGGCGAGGGATCAAAAAGTACGATTTGCTCGCCCTGTTTGTTTTTCATCACAACCGCATTGGGAGCGTTCTTGTATTTGCCTTTATGTATTTGATCCTTTTCTGAAAAATTAAGGAGGATGCTGTGAAATTGCAATATCCAACTTTCGGAAAGCTTGATGGTTTTCCAGTTGTCGAAAATTCTGCCGATAAGATCGGCGTATCCGGCAACCTCTTGCTCGTCTCTGCTCTTTGGATGTTTTGCCTTGAGGCCGCGCAGGAAGCGGGCAATTTCCTCGTCCGTCATCTTGGCGCCTTCAATGCGGGTGCTGGCGCCCGTTGATGTGATAATTACCCACGCCTTAAGACGCCCAAGTATCTGCGGGCTTAAACGCAGGCTTCCCTGCCAGAATCCCTGAAACTGGTCAATTTTGGCAATTTTCGCCAGAATATCCTGTGTCAGGGGTATTCGCTTGTTTAATCTATTTTGGTTCACCCCGTTAGATATATTATGTGTTTCTTGCATATTGATAATTGTTATTTACCCCGGAGCATATTTTGCTGTAATTATAACATTTCGTCTAATATCTAATGGGGTTCATAAAATCGGATATAACCTAACTATATCCGATAATAGACGATAATATCCAATAAAGCAAGTGGATAAACCCCCACACCTATGCATAGGTGTGGGGGCAAACAAAAAGTCCTGAATTAACAGAATAAGACCATACCTTGGCGCCGGCGGGGGCCCCGCAGAAGAGCAGAGCTCTCTACGGGACAGGCCGGCTTTGGACCTCAAAGGGTCTCTCGCCAATCTGTTCCCCCGCCAGCGCCAAAATATCGTCATTTCTAATGAAACTATACGATTTACTCCTTTTTGTCAAAAATGCTGTGTGATTTTTATATTTTACCCCCACACCTGTTTTTTTTAAAAAACAGGTGTGGGAATTTATCGCATTGTATCTTTCTGTGCGATAAATACAAAAACCCGATGTTGTATAAACATCGGGTTTTTGATTTTGCCTATTTTAAGCGGATTTTCTGGTGTCAGGGGCTATCCCCTACTTCCCATGGCACTTTTTATATTTTTTACCGGAACCGCAAGGACAGGGGTCGTTGCGACCGACTTTCTGCGCGGACGCGATTGAAACCTGCCGCGCGCCCGCTTCAACTCGCTCGCTCGTCGGGCGAGGCGGGCCTATTTTTAAAATGGTAATCGCTATATTATGGTCAAGCGCGGCAAGCAATTCTTTAAACATGCGATGGCCTTCGTTTTTATATTCAATGAGCGGGTCCTGCTGGCCGTACGCGCGCAATCGCACCGAATCGCGCAGATGTTCCATGCTCTCCAAATGATCCATCCACAGCATATCTATAGTGCGCAATATAATCATCTTTTCCGCTGACCGCAAAGCCGCCGCAGTGAACTCATTTTCTTTTTTCTCGTATGCATCTTCCGCAAAATCTATAAAATATGCTTCTAATTTTTCCCGCGTTTCTTTCGGGTCCCGTTCCTCTTTGCATATCGCAAAAATATCCTCATCCGCAGATTGAGAAAGCGTTAAAACGACTCTCATATCCTCCCCTATCTCCTTTTTATTCCATTCGCGCCAATCATCGCCCGCGGTGTGCGCCGCCACCGCGCTCTTCACATACTTCTTCACGCTATCCATTATCTTCTCTTTTGTATCCCCGCCATGCAACGCAGAGCGCCTCAGCCCATACACCACTTCGCGGTGCCTGTTCATCACCTCGTCATAGTCCAATAAATGCTTGCGCGCATCAAAGTGAAATCCCTCAATCTTTTTCTGCGCGGACTCAATGGCTTTTGAAATAAACGAATTCTGAATCGGCTGGTCTTCGGGCAAGCCGAGCGTGTCCATCACCTTTTTTATTTTATCGGAACCGAATACGCGCGCGAGGTCGTCTTCAAGCGAAATAAAAAACTGCGACGAACCCGTGTCGCCCTGCCGCCCCGCGCGGCCGCGCAATTGATTATCTATGCGCCGGGCCTCATGCCGCTCCGTGCCGATAACAAACAAACCGCCGCGCGCGCGGACTTTTTCCGCTGATTCCGGAGACGGCGGATTCCCGCCCAAGATAATATCCACGCCGCGGCCCGCCATATTGGTCGCCACCGTCACCGCGCCCTCCCTTCCCGCCTGCGCGATAATTTCAGCTTCTTTTTCATGATTTTTCGCGTTAAGCATCTGATGCGGAATTCCCTCGCGCGAAAGCAAAACGGAAAGATACTCATTTTTTTCTATGGAAGCGGTGCCGATAAGCACCGGCTGACCCGCCTTATGCCGCGCCGCGACTTCCTCCGCGACCGCCTTATATTTCCCGCGGGATGTCTTATAAATCACATCGTCAAAATCATTCCGCGCCATCGGCTTATGAGTGGGAATGCGTATAACATCCAGCGCATACACTTTGTGAAATTCTTCAGCGGAAGTCATCGCGGTACCGGTCATGCCGGAAAGCTTTTTATACAAACGAAAATAATTCTGAAAACTGACGGAGGCGAGCGTGCGCGATTCGCGCTGAACCGCAACGCCTTCTTTCGCTTCAATGGCCTGATGCAATCCTTCGGAATACCGCCTGCCCGGCATGAGACGGCCGGTAAATTCATCCACGATAAGCACCTCGTTATCTTTCACGATGTAATCTTTATCGCGCCGAAACAGCGCGGCCGCACGCAGTGCCTGCTCAAGATGATGCACATAACGCACGCCTGAACCGCCAAAGACCGTCGTATCATATATATTTTCAACTCCTAAAATGCCCTCTACTTTGGCGATGCCGTCTTCGGTCAATGCGACCGCGCGTAATTTTTCATCCACATTGTAATCCTTATTTTCTTCCAGGCGCGGAATCACGCGCGCAAATTGCCGATAGAGCTCGGTGGATTCCTCGTCCGCCATGGAAATAATAAGCGGCGTCCGCGCTTCATCTATTAAAATGGAATCCACCTCGTCCACTATCGCGAAATGATGCCCTCTTTGCACCTCGTCTTGCGCGCGCGCCGCAAGATTGTCGCGCAGATAATCAAAACCGAATTCGTTGTTCGTGCCGTAAGTAATGTCCGCCGCGTACGCTTCGCGGCGCGAGCACGGCATAAGATATTCATGAAACACCTTAAAACTGCCTAGAGCATCTCTTTCCGCGTCCTTGTCCGTTTCATTAATTTTAAATTTTGCATTGTCTCCCTGCGGGAGATCTTTATGATCTCCCTGCGGGAGATCTTTATGATCATTTTGATTTTTGAATTTTGAATTTTGAATTTCTTGCGTATGAGACGGGTTGTACAAATATGCCGCGTCATGCACAATACATCCGATGCTCAATCCCAAAGTGTCATAAACCTGGCCCATCCACACCGCATCGCGCTGGGCGAGATAATCATTGACCGTCACCACATGCACGCCTTTTTTTTCAAGCGCGTTCAGATATGCGGCGAGCGTCGCCACAAGCGTTTTACCTTCTCCGGTCCTCATCTCGGCGATTTTGCCCTCATGCAGAACCATGCCGCCCATCAGCTGAACGGCGTAATGGCGCAAGCCAAGAGTTTTTTTCGCGGCGGCGCGCACAAGAGCAAACGCTTCCGGCAAAATAGCATCCAACGACTCGCCGCCGTCTATTCTCTTTATTAAAACCTCGGTTCGCATCTTTAATTCTTCCAAAGAAAAATGCTCGAATGTTGATTCGAGTTCTTCTATGATATGCGCGATTTGTTCAAGCTTCTTTAAAGCCCGAGTATGAGCGTCAAATAACCACCGCATGAATAAAGAATCAGGAATAATGAATTACGAAAGCAGAGTGAGAGTCTCATTCATAATTCCTGATTCCTAATTCATAATTTACTTCGTTTCTTTTTTAAACCACGCAAGCGGAGAAATGGAACGCAGACGCTTCAATATCCGCGCGCCGCGTTTGAATTTTGACTCGGAAATGCCTTTTTCTTTTTGTAATTCCATTTTCAGCTCTTCCCGCGCGCCGTCAATCGCTACGCGGATGTCCCCGCCTTGCATTTGAGCGCGAAGTATTTTTCCTCCTATTTTTATATTCACCTCGGCGCGGAATACATCGCCATGGCGATGATGCTTTGTAGTCCGCGCTATCTCTACGAACGCTTCCACCGCCGGATGACTGCGCACTTCTGATCCGTCTTCCTTTTACGCCGGAATAAACCGATCCAGCGAGCCAATCTTTTCTTCAATGAACTGCGCCAAAGAAGGAGTCACCTCAAGTTGCGTGCTTTTTATGTCTATTTTCATATAGATATAAAATAAATTAATATGCCTATAGCATATCGCAAAAAGACGCGCATGTAAACTGCTTAATGTAAAAACCAAAAACTCCGCTGAATGCGGAGTTTTTGCGAAAACCGATTACCTCCTGGATTTCTTTTTAGCAACCTTCTTTACGGTTTTCTTTTTTGCCACTGTCTTTTTCTTTTTTACCATTGAAATATTTTCCTTGCGTGCGTTGCAAAAAACAACGCAATTATTTAATAAAAATCGACCACATATGCGGGGTTACTGTTTACAGTATACAACATATGGCAATCGCAATCACTGTGGATAACCTTTTTTACACGCAAATAATTTCTTCCTCAAGCATTACGCCGTATTTTTTTTGCACCGCCGCGCTCACCGCAGAAATTATCTCGCGCACCTCAATCGCGCGCGCGGAAGAAATATTCACGATAAAGTTCGGATGTTTTTCGGACACCATTGCGCCGCCTCTTTTTACTCCGCGCATGCCCGCTTCGGAAATGAGATACGCGGCAGGCACCACGGGAAACGGATCCGTTTTTATGACCTGCGTGAACGCGCCTTGAAACTCTTTTCCGAAACGCCCAATCGGCACATTTTTAAAAATACTCCCTATGTTGGGATATTCCATCGGGTGCCGCTCCTTGCGATATCGCATTTTATCCTCTACGGCGGCGGCAATCGCGTTGCGGTCTCCTTTGCGCAAAGCGAATGATACGGAAATAATTATTTCCTTTTCTTTTTTTTCTTTAAATATGCTCGTTCTATATCCGAAGCGGCACGCGGAAACTGCTCTTTTTCTGATGAGAGGCGCGTCTCCGGAAACATCCAAACTCACTACTTCAATTATGACATCTTTTGTTTCTCCTCCAAACGCTCCCGCATTGCCGCGCACCGCGCCGCCGACCGTTCCCGGAAGGCCTCCCGCCCATTCTAAACCGGATAACCCTTCTTGGGCGGCATGCGCCAAAAGGGCCGCCATAGACGCACCCGCTCCCGCTGTAACCACCGCGCCGTCCTTTTCCAAAAACTCCATCGCGGGCTGTATCACCACACCGTTAAAACCCTCATCGGAAAAAAGCACATTTGTGCCGCCTCCCAAAATAAAATACGGCAACGCGCGCATCTTTGCGAATGCTATCGCGTTCCAAAGTGAATCAACATCGCGCGCGCGCGTAAAAAACTTCGCCGCGCCGCCGATACGATAATTGCTGTACTCTTTTAATACTATATTACTATCCATTGTTATATACTATATTCACATCATACATTTTCAGATCTAAAAACACAAAACCACCCGCCGAAGGCGGATGGTTTTGTGTATACTTTCTTGCATTAGTATCCCATATCCATACCTGCGCCCGCAGGGCCGCCGGCTGGCTTTTCCTTCTGCTCGGGAATATCTGCCACCACCGCTTCAGTAGTGAGAAACATTGCGGCGACGGAAGCGGCGTTCTGCAATGCCGACCTGGTTACTTTGGTCGGGTCAACCACGCCGGCTTTCACTAAGTCCTCGTAGGTGCCGGTCATCGCGTTGAATCCGTACGCGCCTTTGCCTTTTTTCACTTCCGAGGCGGCCACCGCCCCGTCTACTCCGGCGTTTTCGGCGATTTGACGCAAAGGATCTTCAAGCGCGCGGCGCAAAATATCAAGACCTACTTTTTCTTCGTCATCCACTTTTACGCGGGCAAGTCCGTCAAGCGCGCGAATAAACGCCACGCCGCCGCCCGGCACGATACCCTCTTCCACCGCCGCTTTGGTCGCGGCAATGGCGTCTTCAATGCGATATTGTTTTTCTTTCTGTTCCACTTCCGTCGCGGCGCCGACTTTCACCACCGCCACGCCGCCGGAAAGCTTCGCAGCCGTTCCTGCATTTTCTCGCGATCAAATTCGGAATCCGTCTGCTCCATCTGCGCGCGAATTTGTTTTACCCGATTCTGGATATCTTGTTTCTTTCCCTTGCCGCCGATAATAGTGGTGTTTTCTTTCGTGGCGATGACTTTATGCGCCGTACCAAGCATGGAAAGTTCCGCTTTGGAAAGCTTGACGCCGCGTTCTTCGGAAATCACCGTGCCGCCTGTTACGACGGCGATATCTTCCATTATTTCTTTCTTCCTGTCGCCAAATCCCGGCGCTTTCACCGCAAGCGCATTAAAAGTGCCGCGAAGCTTATTCACCACAAGCGTCGCAAGCGCTTCTCCCTCAACTTCATCGGCGATAATCACCAATTCTTTCACGCCCGTCTGCGCGAGTTTTTCAAGCAAAGGCAAAAATTCCTGCAGAGAAGAAATTTTTTGATCGGTAATGAGAATTTTCGCGTTCTGATACGCCGCTTCCATGCGGTCGGCGTTCGTAATCATATACGGCGACACATAGCCGCGGTCAAACTGCAAACCCTCCACCACTTCCTTGGAAAGCCCGAATGTTTGCGATTCCTCCACCGTGATAACGCCGTCCTTCCCCACCGAATCAATGACTTCGGCGATAAGCTTACCTATTTTTGAGTCCTGCGCGGCAATAGTCGCCACCTGTTCAATTTCTTCTTTTTTGGAAATGGGCTTTGCCATAACGGAAAGTTCCGCGACAATCGCTGACACGCCTTTTTCAATCCCGCGCTTTATGGTCATCGGATTCGCGCCCGCCGTCACATTCTTCAATCCTTCCGATATAATCGCCTGCGCCAAAATAACGGCAGTCGTGGTTCCGTCTCCCGCCACATCATTGGTTTTTGAAGACGCTTCCTTCACCAGCGCCGCGCCGATATTTTCAAGCTTGTCGGGAAGTTCAATTTCTTTGGCAATAGTTACGCCGTCGTTGGTAATCACCGGCGAACCGTATCCTTTTTCAAGCACCACATTGGCGCCCTTGGGACCAAGCGTCACCCGCACCGCTCGCGCAAGCTTATCCACGCCCTTTTTGAGCGCCTGCCTCGCCTCCTCGTCAAATACGATTTGTTTAGCCATGATTTTGGTAGAAAGTAGAATGTAGCGAGTAGCGAGTAGGAATGCTTTTTTTCTTCTTACTATGTTCTACTCGCTGTATTTTATGTTCTCCTATTTAATAATCGCCATCACATCATCTTCTTTGATGACGAAATATTCTTTTCCTTCAACCTTTACTTCATTGGGACTGTATTTTGAAAACAACACTCTGTCTCCCGCCTTCACCTGCATTTGGGCCCGTATGCCGCTTTCCATCATTTTGCCGGGACCGGTCGCTATCACTTCGCCCTGCTGCGGCTTTTCTTTCTCTACCGTATCGGGAAGCACGATTCCCGACTTTGTTTTTGTTTCCTCATTACGCGGCTCCACAAGGATATAATCCGAAATGGGTTTGAGTTTCATAAACCTTTTTTATTAAATAATAATATATTAGCACTCCCGACAATAGAGTGCCAACATCTTCTTATTATAGGGATACGGCAACTCATGTCAATACCTTGTATGCATCCACCACATTTGGCAGTTCTGGGTTGGTGTCTCTGAATGTGTGAAAGATTCTCATGGTCATTAGCGGTTGTGAAGGACTGACGCATGTATCTGAACTCATACATACCTCGCTATTTATTTATCCATAATAATAAAAAGCCGTTTAAGAGCGCGAAAGCATTCAGTAAAGGAAGCGCCGACACAAGCACATAACTGGAAAGCGTATCGTAATGATACAGCAATCGGGCTAACGCGATATTCGCCGCGGATGCAAGCGCGGCATAGTAAGGCAGACGATGTAGTTCGCTCGCCTCGCCTATTAAATCCGCGCCGGATGCGGCGGTAAAATGCAGAGTAATGAACGCCCCGTCGCCGTAATGCGCCGTCTGCTTAAGATAATACCACAGCGCGACATTGAACGCGGCGCCCGCGGCAACCATGCCTACTATATATCCGTCAAAAATAAATCCTGTTCGTTTCATATCTCAACCACTTCCCCCCAGTCCGCATAGTCCGCAGAATGGGTAAAAAGAATAATCTGAAACGCGCCGGTCATATCGGCAAGCATTTCCCGCGCGCGCGCCCGACGGTTCAAGTCAAATCCAGCAAACGGGTCGTCCAACAACACAAGCGACTTCACGCCTTTATTGAGCACATCAAGCAACGCAAACCGCGCGATGAGATAGAATTGATCTATGGTCCCTTTTGAAAGATGCTCTTCGGGAACAATCATATCCTTTTTTTCCTCCGACCATACCTCAAATGAAAGATCATCTTTCACCCGCACGCGGTCATACCTGCCGTCGGTAAGCACCAGTAAATATTTATGCATGTATGCCTCAATTGCTTTGCGCGATTTTTCAATAGTTTTCGTCTGCGCTCGGTCAAGCACGCCGCTAAGCAATTCAAGCATGGCGACTTTGCGCAGAAGCCGCTCCTTTTGAAAGGCGCGGTATTCAATTTCTTCTTCAATCGCCGCAAACGCTTCGCCGTCGGCGCGGGAAGAATGTATGATGACATTGACCTGATCCATTTCGCGGCGCAAACGCGTAATTTCTTTTTCCAAATGCGCGCAGTCAATCTGCAGAGAACGCTGAATGTCCGGCCGGGGCGGAGACACTTTTTCTTCCTCGGAAATTTTCGCCTCTTCTATCGCCGCGCGCTTTGCACACTCGACGAATTCACTTTCAAATTCCCTACGGGATCGGGAACGCAAAATTCCTTCCTCTCTGCTTTTCAATTTTTCCAAATCTTGAATCAGCGTATTGTACGCTTTTGCTTTTTCAATGAGATCTTCTTCATTTTTCACTTCATTTTCTTCCAGTATTTTCTCCAGCTGTTTTTCAAATATCGCGATCTCATGCGCAATGCCGGCTGTTTCCGCCGCGATTCCCTTCGGCGTATGCACCGCTAATCCGCGCTTCAGAATAAAACTGTAAGCGAATGCGGCGGCAAACGGAATCCACAGCAGAAAAAGCGCAGAATTAACA
>CAZRNH010000011.1:5420-10106 GCA_964601445.1 uncultured Candidatus Saccharibacteria bacterium | reverse complement strand
CTCCCGAAGCGCGTCGGCAAAACTGCGGGAAAGCGCGGACGACTTCATTGACTTGTGCGCCGAACCGGAAAAATATCTTTTAAAAAGATAAATTTTTATAATGGATACAAAAGAATTCTCGCTTGAGATTGCAGGAAAAACGCTTACTATAAAGAAAAACGCGCTCGCCGGACAGGCAAACGGCTCGTTGTTCGTGTCTTTGGGGGAAACGACGGTGCTTGCCACCGCGGTCATGAGCAAGAAAACCGCCGACCATATTGATTATTTCCCGCTTATGGTTGACTACGAAGAACGCTTTTACGCGGCGGGCAAAATAATGGGCTCGCACTTCATCAAGCGCGAACGAAGAGCATCCGATGAAGGCATTTTGACCGCGCGGCTTATTGACCGCGCTCTTCGCCCTCTATTTAACCAAGAAATGCGCAATGAAGTGCAAATAGTGGTAACCGTGCTTTCCATAGACCAGGAAAACGACCCGGACACCGTATCGCTTATCGCGGCCTCCGCGGCGCTCGCTGTTTCCGACATTCCATGGAACGGTCCCGTCGGCGCGGTGCGCATCGGAAAAATAGACGGCGCGTTCGTCTGCAACCCGACCTATGAAGAGCGGACGCGCTCATCCATGGATTTCGTGGTGGCGGGCGGCGCGGACACGCTCAACATGATAGAAGGGGACGGCGCGCAAATTCCTGAAAGCGAGGTGGGGGAAGCGCTTACGCTTGCGCAGTCCTATATTGGAAAAATAGCCGCGTTTCAACACACAGCGGTGAAAGCCATCGGCGCGGAAAAAATAAAAATAACATTGGCGGAAAAAGATGCGGCGCTTGCGGGGGAAGTGAATGTATGTGCGGGCGCGCGGCTGGAAAAGGCGTTGTTTTCCGGCGCGACAAAACACGCGCGCATGGAGGAAGTAAACGCGCTGAAAAATGAACTCAATCTGCATATTGCGGGACTGTACCCGGAAAACCCTGAAAAGATAAAACAAGCGGACGGCATATTTGAAGAAGAAATAAACCGCATCGTGCACGAGAACGCGATACAAACGGGAAAACGCGCCGACGGCAGAAAACCGGACGAACTGCGCGCGCTGGAATCCTCCGTATCATTCCTGCCCCGCACGCACGGCTCCGGCATTTTCATCCGCGGAGAAACGCAGGTGCTTTCCATTCTTACGCTTGGCGCGCCCGGCGACCAGCAATGGATAGATACAATGGAAAAAAAGGGGTTCAAGCGCTTTATGCATCATTATAATTTTCCGCCGTTCTCGGTGGGAGAAGTAAAGCCCCTGCGCGGCCCCTCCCGCAGGGATATCGGGCACGGCGCGCTGGCGGAGCGGGCGTTGGAGCGCCTCATCCCCGATCAAAAGGAATTTCCTTACACCATCCGTCTTGTGTCGGAAACGCTTTCTTCAAACGGGTCGTCTTCCATGGCATCAGTGTGCGCCGCAACGCTCGCGATGATGGACGGCGGCGTACCCATGAAAGCGCCCGCGGCGGGCATCGCGATGGGGCTCATGTCCGACGCGCAAGGCAGATACCGCATCCTCACCGACATCCAGGGACCGGAAGACCATCACGGCGACATGGATTTTAAGGTGGCAGGAACCAAAGACGGCGTGACCGCGGTACAAATGGATGTGAAAGTGGACGGCGTGGCGGTCGCCATACTGAAAGAGACCCTCTTACAGGCGCGCAAGGCGCGGCTTGAAATTCTTGAAGCGATGCGGGGCGCGCTGGCGGAGCCGCGCAAAGAATTGTCCCGCTTTGCGCCGCGGATTATTACCTTGCAAATCAATCCGGATAAAATAAAAGATGTCATAGGCCCCGGCGGCAAAATGATTAACGAAATTATTGATGAGACGGGCGTATCTATTGATATTGAAGACGACGGCTCGGTATTTATCACCTCAACAAACGAAACATCCGCAAAGAAAGCGATGGAATGGATAAATAATATCACCCGCGAGGCGGTAGTCGGCGAGATATTCCAGGCAAAAGTAAAGCGCATTATGGACTTCGGCGCGTTCGTGGAAATATTCCCCGGCACGGAAGGGTTGGTGCATGTGTCCCAGCTCTCGGACAAATTCGTCAAGAGACCCGACGAAGTAGTGAAGGTGGGCGACATCATCGCGGTCAAACTCATGGAAATCGACGGCCAAGGCCGACTGAACCTTTCCCATAAAGACGCGCTGAAAGAACAAGGGAAAAAATGAAGCGCCGCGTTATTTCCTTGCGCGGCGCGGAATCCTCCGAAGCTATCCACCCTCCTTCGCCAAGGCTTCGGAAGGGTTCCTCCTCCTTTTTATGATTATCACAAAGAATGGTGCGGAGGAGAAAGTTATCCACAGGCGCCGTTTGACGAAGTTGTTCTGTTTGTTATACTTGTGTCAGAGGTAAGCAATGTACATATTTTCTCAAAATACAGCGCTTACTTCAGCACCTTTTAAAATGGAGCTAAACATCGCTCCAAATCATAGGACCGATTAGGTCCACAATCATCTGAAACCCCGCGACAACTGTCATGGGGTTTCTTCTTTTTTAAAAAAGGAGTATACTTGCCGTATACCATTTCGTATACTATTAACTTCTTTATATTTTTTACCTATAGGACTTACGCAATTGGATGCAGTTCAAGGCGCGCAAGTAACATATTGCGAGACATACATGCAGTATGATGAGCGATATGTTGCGCGGCGCAACGATGAAATGCGCCGATTGCGTATGTCCTAACCTATATGATACAGGAAGAAAAAAAGACGGCGGCACATGCGATGGGAGACGCGGATAAAAACACCGGGGCGGCGGTCCCTCCCGTTCCGGGCGAGCTTCCCGTAATAGACGAGCGAAGCGTATTTACGCACACCATGCAGGAAGATGTGCTCCGCGCAAAAGCTGACCCCTCGCAAATGGCGAAAGAAAAGGCGGCAAAAAAACCGTTTGCCGAATACATTCCTCCGCCGCCGGCGCCGCCTTCCGAAAAATCCGCGCCGGCACATGCCGCAAGCAAAGATGCGTATCGCGAAGCGGTCGGCGCTCCTGCGCCGGAGCGCGACCAGCCGTTTGCGTTTCCTAAAAAAGAAGAGGAGCAAGCGCCTGCAGACGAAAAAACACAGCCATTTCAGATTTACATACCCCCAAAGAAGAGCGCGTTTGGCGCAAGCACGGCGATACTTTCCGCGATACTTCTGCTGATTATCGCCGGCGGCGGATTCGGTTATTGGTGGTTTTTCATGAAGACACAGGAACCGCAATTGATGGTGCAGGAACCGGAGCTTCCTCCGGAGCCGGAACCGATACCAACGCCGGTGATAGAGCCGGAACCGGAACCCGCGCCTGTTATTCCTGAACCACCATTAGTAATACCGGCTCCGCCGGAACCAATTATTGCAACTTCCACGCCACCGGTTATAGAGCCGATTATAGAACCGACGCCGGTAATACCGGTCGTGCCGGAGCCGGAACCCATCGCAGAACCGGTCGCTCCGCAAGCAGTCCTTGCGCTTAATCAAACTATTACCATAGAAATCGCGCAACCGGATAAAACTGCGCTTTTGGAAAAATTAAAGGCGGAAAACGCGAAAATAACCGCAAAAAAAGCAACGATACGCTATGTGGTAAAAATTTCTTCCGCGACCGAAAAACGATACCTTTCTCTTTCTGAAATAGGCACATTACTCGGCTTTACCGTTTCGGAAGCGGTTGCGCAATCGCTGGTACAATCCGACTTCATCGGTTACAAGAATGGAAACGCATTCCGCTACGGTTTTGCCGCCGCGATTTCTCAAAAAGAAAGCGCGAAAGCGGCCGCATTGGCATGGGAACAGACGGCGCTTGAAGACCTGAAAGGACTTTATATTCAAAAGCCGTATGTGAAACCCGCGAGCCCAGTATTTTCTGAAAACACTTATTTGAACTTCTTTAAGCGGTACCTGAACATGCCCCAACCGGATGTATCGCTTGATTTTGCCGTTTCGGAAAAATACTTCATCGCCGCCACCTCAAAAGAAATGATTTACGCCATCATTGATGCCGCACAACTTTCAGCCGCCGCACCCGTCATCATCGGAAAATAACGCGATACTCTCCGCGCTCGCGCTCGCATGGGCGGAAGGCGCGCGCGCATTATCGCCCGCGCGCATTCACGCGTGTCTTCATCAAGGCGAAGAGACGAATGTTTCGCTGCCAGAAATACGCGCGCGGTGCGCCGAGCTTGCGCGGAAAGGAATACTTTATGCGCGCAATGGGCGATACTCAATTGAACAATCTTTGACGGCTTTTGAAGAAAACATTCATCACGCTAAAATCTCCGCGCGAAAAATCCGCAAAAACCGCGCCGCGCTGTCCTTATTGCAGGCGACGCCGTTTATTAAAGCCGCCGCTCTCACCGGGTCCGTTGCGTTCGCCTGCGCGAAAGAAGAAAGCGATATTGATATTTTATGCGTAACGAAAAAGGGGAGGATATGGACCGCCCGCATGGGCGCACTGCTTCTCTCTGAACTTTCGGGCAGGCGGCGAGAACGCCAAATCCGCGCGGGAAAAAGCAAACTGTGCTTGAACTATTTTATCGCGGAGGGCGCGGACATTCCCGTCACAAACATCGCATCGGCCAACATGCTTGCGCAGGCGATTCCTTTTGTAGGGGAAAAAGAGTATGAGCGCTTTCTTATCAGGCAACAATGGATAAAAG
>CAZRNH010000011.1:2535-5410 GCA_964601445.1 uncultured Candidatus Saccharibacteria bacterium | reverse complement strand
TGAAAAAATATGCAAAGCGTGGCAAGCGGCGCGGCTTATGCGTAAAATCGCCGCCGCGAACGGCGATGCCTCGCACTTTGTCGCCACCGACGAAATAATAGCTCTCCACTACCCAACCTCAAAAAACAAAGAAGTGATGGCGCGTTACCGTCAAAAAATGAAAGAAATTGAACAATATGAATATGAATAATGAAATGCCTCATTTGGATAATTTCATAGCGAAAAAAGACGATGTCAGCGCGGCCGCGGGAGGCAAAGAAGTCAGTGGCGAAGAGCTGGCGGAGGCGAAAAAGGAGTGGGCGGAGATGCTTTTCAAAGAGGGTGGAAAGAAGCTGGAAGGCGAAATGGAAAAAACGCCCCATGATACAGCCATCATCAAGTTTGCAGAACAAGCGGCGGAAGGAATGATGAAACGGTACGGACGGGAGCGGGATATCGCCGTTCCGCTTGACCACATCCATATATTCGCGCAGGGGGGCGTGGAAGAGTTCAGCAGGGGGGAGCATGGGACGGGGGCACATTCAACAAAAGAAGGAAGCATCCTTGCTGATCGGAACGCCAGCGATATTGATTTTGCAAAAACGATTTTCCATGAGATTACCCATATGAAGTCGTACAGCGCAATCCAGTTCGTGCCGGGCGAAGGGTTCAAGACATATCGTTCCGGTTTGGAAGTCGTTTCCCGCGACGGAAAGAAGGTATATTTTTTTGATTTGCAGGAAGCGATTGTCTCTACGCTGGAAAAAAAGTTTTATGATGAAGCTGTCAGCAAGTCGGAACTGTTTCAAGATGAAGCGGAGGCGTTGAAACGGGAACAAAAAGAGCCCGGCTTTTTCCGCGCGGAAGAAAGGGAGAAACTGGACGCGCTCATTGAACAATTATGGGAGAAAAATCAGGATACTTTTTCCGGTAAAGAAGAAATTTTGGATCTTTTCATACGCGCCCATGTGACGGGCAATCTGCTTCCTGTCGGGCGCCTTGTGGAAAAAACATTCGGCAAGGGAAGCTTTCGGAAGATCGGGGAGAATATACTGGAAGATAACAGGCCTTCATCTCTGCAAGCGCAGGAAGAACACAGAGAAGATGGCGTGCCACGCAGAAAAGAGGATGACTTCCAAGATGCCGATGTGATTGATGAAATTTTAACAAGAGGAACGCCGGAAAGGCAAGAAGCGTTGCGCGCATTCCATCGCGCGGCGCCCGAACAGATGCAATTGTATATAGAACTTGCCCGCTTGCGGCAAATCGTTATCAAAAAAGGAGAGGAAGAGCTTGCAAATCGCATCAAAGGAGACCCGATTCCCGCCGAAGAAGAAATTCGGCTCGGTATATATAAAGAAATGCTTGAACCGCAGGTGCGCGACGCGGTTTTGACGCTTGAGCGCAAAGGATACGCGCCTTTTCTCTCCGGTTTTTCCGGCTATGAAAAACAAAACATCGGATTCAGGGGAGAGTTGCCCGAACACTTCGCTTTTTCGGAAGAGCTGACGGAAAAGCTCGCACAGCACGAGATGACGCTTGCCGTAACACCGGGAGAAATCTCATTTTCCTATCGCCATTTGCCGAGCGTGGAGGAACTGAAAGAGGCGTGGGACGCCATTGCGAACGAGCTTCCCGATAAAGGCGCTCCGATTGGTGAGGCCGCAGAAAATCCGCATTTCCTTATTCAAAAAGGTCTTGAATGGCGGAACATTTCCAAAAGAATTGACAGAACCGTAGACGGGCTCAAGAAAAGGGTGGACGAGGGGATTAAAAGCGCGGTTATTGCGTTCAACGCGGCGGGTCTGTCCACCTCCGCGTCATGCGAGGGACACCTTGATCGGGCAATTCCTTTTCCGTGGATAAATGTGGAAGCGCCGAATAGGCCGCAGGAGCGTTTTATAGGAGAAAACGAAGTGTGGCGGCGCATTGCTGAAAAGTATGGCGTACCGGTGGAAGACACAAGGAGAGCAAAGCATAAAGAAGCATGGCAAGAAGCGATGAAAGAGCGTTCGCAAACCGAGGAAACCGAGGAATTCAAGCGATGGCGGGAAGAGAATGTGCGGCTAAAAGAAAAAGCTGAACGGCTTCTGGAAGAATTTTATCAAGGGAGAGAAGATGAAAAAGAGGAGCCGCAACCCGCGCGTCTTGTTGTTGACGGGAAAGGGCCTCTTGGGTTTCGTATTCATAGCGGCGGCAATGATTACGGCCTGCGATCGAAAGAATTAACCGAAGAGCAAAGAAAAGAACTTACCCCGCGGCTGGCGCAGTATCAGGTCCAGATGCAAGAGTTTGCCGAATTTCTGAAAGAAAAATATTTTTCCACTGAGCTTTGACCAACCTCGCATCCCGCGCTATCATCATTATATTATGCTTAGTGAATTTATAGAGAAAAAATTAAAAAATGCGCAATACAAGCTTCTCCGAGACGGCAGTTATTTTGGCGAGGTATTAGGACTTCAAGGCGTATGGGCGAATGCCAAAAATCCGGAAGATTGCAGAAAAGAGCTTCTGGAAGTATTGGAGGATTGATTGTTATTCAGTATTTACGATTGATCGATTTGTTATTGAGTGCAATTTTTACTATACTATAACATATGAGTCCTGAAGATTTTCCGCAACAAATTCCTCAAATGCCGCAAGGACCGGATGCAGATCCGGCCGCCGACGACAACGAAATTGAAAAGGTCCCTCAAGGACCGGAAATTGATTTACCCGCTGAAAGAGCAGAAATTCCATCCCCTGAAGGATCGGAAGACATAACGAGCCCTGATACCCCATCGCAGGACGCGACACCGGAGCACAGCGCGGAAGAAAACAAGGAAAATCCTTCCGGTGTTTCAATGGAAAAACAAGAAGAAGAAAAAGAGCAAACAACCGAATTCATAATCTGTCT
>CAZRNH010000011.1:0-2525 GCA_964601445.1 uncultured Candidatus Saccharibacteria bacterium | reverse complement strand
AGAACGAATAAAGCTGGAAAACTTACTTGGATCAGTAAGAGGACTTGCGGGAATTTTACGCGAACGAGAAAGAGAGGGATTAAGTCCGCTTATTGAAGAAAAAGGGCTTGATCGGCTTATAACCGCGCTTCATAATGGCGAGGAGTTACGCGATAAAAAAACAGCATCGCGGGAGGACTTCGAAAGCGTTATCACAAAAATGACTCGCGCCGTTGAAGAGATCGGCAATGCTCCGCGGGGAAAAAACATAAATGATTCCCCGGAAAGTTTGCAAAAAATAGTTGGCCGAATAAGACGCTTGAGGGACGATGCGCACGAAGCGGCTGTATTGACCGGACAAATGGAAGGAAAATCTGAAAATACTCTTTCTCTGCTGAAGCGATTTGAAAACACGCTTGATGAAAAAGGGCTCTTCGTCAAAAAACTCTATGATAGGTTATCTCAATATCTAGGGCGCTAAATAAATACAGTATGATCACCCGCAAAGACCTGGAAAAATTCGGGTTATCGGAAAAAAAGGGGGGCGTGTTTGGCATCGCTTGAGGTGTGAGCGTCTTTCCCGTATGTATTGACAGTGTAATTTATTTACAATACAATAAAAATATCCTGTCATAATGACATAATTTTCCATACTATGCATACTAAAACACGAAGCAAGTCCCAATCTCAAATACAGGTTAGAATTGACGCGCAAACCAAAAAAGAAGCAAAGAAAGTGCTGGGAGAGATAGGTTTGGATGCCAGTTCAGCCGTTAAAATATTGTTTAAGCAAATAGTGCGCACAAAATCTTTTCCCATTGAGTTAAGAACAGGGAATGGTTTTACTCCGGAGCAAGAAAGAAAAATGATACAAGAAACAAAAGAAGCCATACAGCGCGGCAAAAGATATTTTTCCATAAGGGATGCTCATAAGGATATTGTGAAGTAACATAGGCATAGCTTTGTATACAATCATACTTTCAAAGCAATACAAAAAATCCTTAAGAAAACTGGGAAAGTCAGGGAAGCAGAGCGTCTATGAAATAGAAAGGGTTGTGAGTATTATAGCATCCGGCAAAAAATTAGAGCGCCTGCACAGAGATCATGCTTTAAGCGGCGACATGTCGGGATACCGCGAGTGCCATATCAAGAACGATTTACTGTTAGTGTATCGCATTGATGACAACGAGCTTGTCTTGGTACTCGTCAACATAGGATCTCATTCCGATCTTTTTTAGATGTTGCACTCCTTACACTATTTATATGATCACCTACAAAGACCTGGAAAAATTCGGATTGTCGGAAAAAGAAGGAAAAGTATATTTAGCCGCGCTTGAGCTTGGCCCGGCAACGGCGACGCAGATAGCGCAAAAGGCGGGCGTGAACCGCGCGACCACCTATGTGGAAATAGAGTCCCTTATGAAAATGGGGCTTGCCGGCACATTTGAAAAAAACAAAACGACTCTCTTTACCGCGGAGAGTCCGGCTATACTCAAACGCATTCTCACGCGGCGCGAAGAACGACTCAAGGCAAGCGCGGCATCGCTTGAAAATCTTCTTCCGGAACTTTTGAAAATGCATGAATACGCCGAGGAAAAACCGAAAGTACAGTATTATGAAGGAAAGGAGGGATTGCTCGCGATACAAGAGGATTTTCTAAAAACGAAAGATAAAAAAATTGAGGAGATATATTCTGATGATGATTTATTTAATGTATTTACCCGTGAAGAGTTAAAATCATCCAAAAGAAAACAAAGGGAAATTTTGGTGCGCGCCTTATACACGCGAAAAGCGGGAAAATATTCGGCAACAGACACATCTTCCTTATCAGAATCAAGAATTGTGCCATTTGAGAGCTTTCCCATTCACAGCGATATTCTTATTTACGGCAATAAAGTAGCCATGGTTTCACTGAAAGGGAAATTAGTCGGTGCTATTATAGATCATAAAGAGATAGCCGATACCTTACGCTCTCTATTTAATCTCGCATGGGATGCCGCTGAAAAATATCAATGAAAGAAAAAAGCCGAGGATCTACTCCGGCTTTTAATATAAATTATGTATATTATGCTCGTTTCGATCCCCGGCTCAAGTCAAGTGTTCTCTAACTGTGGTTTCCCATTTTATCCTCCACTTAATGGAAGGGGAATAAAATGAAAAATATCAGTTTTCAGCGCTGCGAATGAATTTTCGCAACGCAATCTTATTTTTCATCTTTCCCCTTCCGGTTACTCCGCCCTCAGTTTGAGGGCGGAATTCTGTTGTTAAATGACAATTTCCTATCTGTGCACCATTATACTCTCTATACATATCTTTTGTCAATAGATACTGACTCAACACGCGCATATTCTACGCGTGTTTTATTTTATTTTATATTTTCTGACAAAATAATCATTTCGTAATATGGCTTATATAAAGCATTATTAGCTCTTTTTAGCATATATTAGTCATTATCTCTTGACAAATTATTTATTAGGGAGTATACTGTGCCTTGAGATTGACAATTAGAAACAAACGCGCTTCCTTCCCGAGTCCGTAAAAAGACC
>CAZRNH010000010.1:10019-10784 GCA_964601445.1 uncultured Candidatus Saccharibacteria bacterium | reverse complement strand
CATAAAAAGCATGTCGCCGTTACCGAGTAATTTTTCCGCGCCGGACATATCTAAAATAGTGCGCGAATCCACCAGCGATGCGGCTTGAAACGCAATACGGCATGGAATATTCGCTTTAATCAGCCCCGTAATCACTTCCACTGAAGGCCGCTGGGTGGAAATAATAAGATGAATCCCCACCGCGCGCGACATTTGCGCAAGCCGCACAATTGCCGCCTCCACTTCTTTTGCCGCGGTCATCATTAAATCGGCAAGCTCATCCACCACGATAAGAATATACGGCATAATCGGCTCGTCGCCTTTTCCCTTTGCAACCTGCGTATTATACGAAGAAATATTTCTCACTTTAAATTGCGCGAGATATTCATACCGCCGCTCCATTTCCCTCGTCGCCCAGCGCAACGCGGCTATCGCCTTGTCGCGTTCAATAATAATGGGCGCAAGCAAATGCGGAATGCCGTTGTAAGCGGCAAGCTCAATGCGTTTTGGATCTATAATAATAAGCTTCACCATTTGGGGAAAATTTTTATACAACAAACTGGTCAGCAATACATGAAGATAGACGCTCTTTCCCGCGCCGGTCGCGCCCGCGACAAGCACATGCGGCATCTTTTCTATATCCATATACTGCGGATTTCCCGCTACATCACGGCCTAAAGAGACAGTCAAAGGCGGCGCCTGGACAAACGCAGGACTGTCAATAAGCTCGCGCAAACGGACCAGCGCGACCACTTTATTAGGGATTTCAATACCGACCAGCGACCT
>CAZRNH010000010.1:8625-10009 GCA_964601445.1 uncultured Candidatus Saccharibacteria bacterium | reverse complement strand
GAATGGGCGCTTCAATGCGCAAAGGGTGCGCCGCGAGCGCGAGCGAAAGATCGTTTTGCAACGCCACGATACGCGAAAGCTTTACGCCTTGCGCCGGTTTGAGCGTATACTGCGTTACCGTCGGCCCCGTATTTATCTCTCCCATTTCCACCTCAATGCCGAAATGCGCGAGCGTCTTCTGCACCACATCCGCATACGCGCGTATATCTCCGGAACTCGGCTTTCCGGTATCTTTTTCCAAAAGATCAATCGGAGGAATCTGATAAAAATCCTGATGCGTCTCAATCACAAACTCCGCAACCTTCTTGCTGGGCGTGGGAGGTATGCTCTTGGAGGATTCAGCGGCGCGGCTTCTGTCAAGCGCATCTTTCACCTTTTCTTTCACCTGCTCAATGGCCTGCACGGTAAAACGGCTGTCGCGCTTTTTTTCACTGTCTTGCGCAGGACGCGCGAACGCCGATGACGCGCCTTCCCGTTCGGATACGGCCTCCCCGCCGTCTTTCTCTTCCTTCCCCCTCCTGAAAAAAAGAGGGGAATTAAATGAGATTGATAAAGAAATAATCGCGAGCGCGGCAAACACCAAAAGCGATGCCCAAAATCCGAATAAATACAAAAATGGAGCCGATACCCCGTAACCGATAAAACCAGCAGGGTATCCCGTTTGCGCGCCGTCATAGCGCGAAAGCGTATCTATCACGCCGAGAAAACTTAACAAAAATAACGCGCCGCCCAAAAACGAAGTGAAATATATATCGGTGGCGCGCGTACGCAAAAAACTCGCGCCGATTATGATACACGAAAGCGGCACAAGAAAAAAACCGACTCCCAGCAAAGAATGAAGCGCCCCGTATAAATACGCCCCCGCTCTCCCCGCATACCCGAAAGCCGCGAGCGCAAAAATAGCCGCACACACGAAAAAAACAACCGCAAGCACGCTTTTTTTCGTTTCCGGATGCAAATCTATTTTTAATCTATCCCTCCCTTCGCGCCCGCCGTTCTGTTTTTCTTTCTTTCCTTTTGACATATATCCATCATAAAGCAATCGCGCGCGCGCGTCAAAAAAAAATAATCCGAGAGATAATCCCGGGATTATTTTTATTCTTTCAAATCCTTCTCAATCGCCTCTTCCAGCTCCGCAAGCGCTTTTTCGCTTGCATCCATAGCGGCGCGCCCATTCGCCGTTTGTATCTTTTCTTCCAGCGCCGCCAGTTCCTCCGGACTCATGTTCGCCTTTTCTTCCTCGGTAACAGAAAACTGTCCGTACCGAAATTGTTCTATAGACATATAAATATAGTATTTTTTATCGTCATATTCTTTGTAAGATGGCTCTGTGAAATTGCCGGCGCAAATGGGAAATGTTACTCAACTATCTGCTCTTCAAATA